>JAFGCX010000022.1 GCA_016932415.1 Candidatus Krumholzibacteriota bacterium | reverse complement strand
CGGTGGAGTCACCCCCACACACGATTTCCAATCGTGCCGATTAAGCCAGCTCTCGCATCTCTCCGCTATTTTTCTTCAGCCCTTAATGTAGCGAAAAACTTCTGAAGAAGCAAAAGAGATTCTTCCTGAAGTATTCCGCCAATGACTTCGATCCTGTGTCCGTACAACTCTGACTCATGCAGATTACCGACAGAGCCGCATGCTCCGCTCCGCGGCTGGGCCGTCCCATAAACGACTCTGTCCACCCGTGAAAGAAAAAGAGCCCCAAGGCACATATGGCATGGCTCCACGGTGACATATATCGATGATGAATCAAGACGCCAGTCGCCGATGGTGGCGGCAGCATCCTCTATCGCGAGCATCTCGGCGTGGGCTGAAGCGAGTGAACGCCCCTCCACCTCGTTATGCCCCCGCCCGATTATCTTCCCATCTCTGACGATGACAGCACCGACGGGCACTTCCCCTTCTCCAAGAGCCTTCCTTGCTTCAAGGAGAGCCTCCCCCATCATCCTTTCATCCATTATTACAAGCCCGTCACCTTCTTCGGAATCGCGTCGATGATCGCCGATACTACCAGAACGACAACATCCTCGAAAGGAGGCGCGGCATAGATATCTTTTCCTGACATCGACGTTCCCGATATCCTGCGGTTGATCCCGCCTGACATCGCTTGCACCCTGTTTCCTTCCGTCCTGACCGACTCTTTTGTGTTCTCATCTGTCGATTCCCACATGATGCGGCCGGTCGCCGGATCCACCAGGCTGACAGTCAGGCCTACCTGTGTCGCCGAAGATGAGCCTTCCTCCCGGTAATCAGCTTCATCCTTAAGCCAGAGGTAGACATGCGGAATCATGATAAGATCCACGTTAAGAGTCGAAAGAGCGTTAAGGAAATCTACGTCGGCGGTGTGCGAAGTCGCCCATTTGTCATTGAACTCACCGATCCTGTCACCGAGATTCTCGGCATATATCTTTATTTTGAACGTCTCTGGCGACTGGAATGTAAAATCGTCCAATTCTGTAACATGTTCCCAGAGGACCCGGTTTGTTATTCTTTCAGACTCGCGATCGGGGTCTTCCCCGCGAGTCACCGAGCTCACCACGGGCAGGACAAGTATCGATTGTATTTTTCCAGAATCAAAATCAGGTTCCGCTTTTATCACGGAAGGATGCTGGGATTTACACGCGGCAAAGGCCACAAGCGCCAGCAAAGCGATATAAGCCGGAAATCTTTTCATAACCTCTCCCTTCCTGCCCTTAAGGGTAATGGGCTGCGCATTTGATCATCAATTCTCTTTCAAGGAACAATAACAATGCCGGCCGGCCATTGTCAACACGATATAAAGCTAATCAGTTAACGGACCCTGTATTGGCCGGTTTTCTAAATTTTGACGTTCTTTCCGCCGATAAAAAAGCCCGGCGACTCGGCCGGGCGTCGTTCATCAGAGTTCATGGAGCCGGATCAACCAAGTCCCGGTATCGAACCAAGCAACTTTTCCTTGGCCAGCAACCTCTGCCAGTTGGCTTCGACTTCCTTTTCGATCCCCTCGAGCTCCGCGTCGGTCAGGTGACGGAATCTTCCCTGAGGTTTCATATAGTCACGTACCGAAGTCGGTTCGAAATCTTTCCATACATCGAGTTTCTGGCCGTTCTCGGTTATCTCTACTATCGGATATACCTTCGATGTGACGGCCAGCCTCGCCATCTTTACCGAGAGCTCCGGGGAGAGTTTCCACCCTGTCGGACAGGGAGCAAAGATCTGGATATATTTCGTACCCTTTATCTCCTTGGCTTTGGCGACTTTCCTCATGAAATCATGCGGATAAGCCGTCGAAGCTGTCGCGATATAAGGTATGGCATGAGCCGCCATGATATCGATCATGTTTTTCTTCGGCCTCGTTTTGTAGCTCGTCACAGGCGTAGTCGTCGTCCATGCTCCCACCGGAGTCGACGAGCTTCTCTGGATCCCTGTATTCATATACGCCTCATTGTCATAGCAGACATATATGATATCGTCATTCCTCTCCGCCGCGCCCGAAAGGGCCTGCAGACCTATATCAAACGTCCCGCCATCTCCCGCCCAGGCCATCACTGTCGTTTCCGTGTCGCCGCGCATCTTCAGACCGGCCTTGATTCCGGAAGCCACGACGGCGGCTGTCTCGAAAGCGGTATGGAAAATCGGCTGCTGAATACATGAATGTGGGAAAGAGCCATCTATGACTGCCCAGCAGCATGCCGGAATGACCAGGGCCGTTTGCGGTCCAAGAGCCTTGAGCGCAAAACGCATCGCCTGGGTAGCTCCGCACCCCTGGCAGGCAAGATGACCGGATCCCATATACTCTTCCATTGGAATACTTGCCTGTTTCATCTCTTCACTCCAATCCAGTTGATATATCTTTCCGGTTTCTTGTCGGTCAGCGCCTTGTCGGCGATCTCTCTTATGACCTCCGGTGTGATATCACGCCCCCCGAGTCCCGCTATATATCCGGTGATCGGAACGTCAGTCCTGCCGTATAGCGCGCTCTTTATCTCCTGGAAAAAGATCCCGTGTCCGCCGAATGATATATTCCTGTCGATCACGGCGACTTTTTCAGTCTTTGAAAGTACTTCGAAGACCTCTTCGAACGGGAATGGTCTGAAGACGCGTATCTTCAACGCTCCTATTTTGATACCTTCATCCCTCATCTCGTCGATGACGGCTCTCGTCGTCGAGGCGACGGTACCGGAAGTGACAAGGATCGTCTCTGCGTCTTCGCACCGGTATGCTTCGACAAGCCCGTACTTGCGGCCGAATATCTCCTCGAATTCCCTGTCGACCCTCTTGATCACATCGATGCTCTTTTCCATCGCTTCCTGGATCATGTACCTCAGTTCCATGTACATGTCCGGACCGGCCAGATTGCCGAACGAATGAGGATCGTTCACGTCTATCTTTATCTCCGGTTCATAGGGAGGAAGGAATTTTCTTACCTGCTCCTTGTCGAAGAGATCGACTATCTCGTAAGTATGAGAAAGGAAAAAGGCGTCCATCACTATCATTACCGGCATCTGGAGTTCTTCGGCGATCTTGAAAGCCTGAGGGATCGTATCCTGCGTCTCCTGGTTGCTTTCGACATAGATCTGGAGCCATCCGACATCCCTCTGCGAAAGCGAATCGTTCTGATCGGTCCAGATGCTCCACGGAGGCCCGACCGCCCTGTTTATATTCGCCAGCACTATCGGAAGCCTCGCCCCTACCGCCCAGTGCAGCATCTCGTGCATCAGCAGCAGCCCCTGGGAAGAGGTCGCCGTAAATGCCCTGGAACCTGCCGCGGAAGCCCCCACGCAGGCAGCCATCGCGCTATGTTCCGATTCCACCTTGATGAATTCAGCGTCGATCTCGCCGTTGGCGCACATCTCTGAAAGAAGTTCCACAACATGGGTCTGAGGGGTGATCGGGTAAGCCGAGATCACTTTGGCTTCAGAGGCTTTGACGCCGTAACTGACGGCGTGATTTCCCATGATGACCTTTTTCATTTTCCCTCCTCCCGCGTTGAAAAGGCGCTGCGAGGGCATTCCTCAACGCAAACAAGGCAGCCTTTGCAATAATCATAATCGATCTCATATTCATCCTTGCCGCGTTTTATCGCGACGTCGGGGCAAAAGATCCAGCAGTTGTCGCAGTAGTTGCAGACTCCGCAGGAGAAACAGCGGTCAGCTTCATTATGAAGCAGCTCTTCGGTGAATCCCGTTTTGATCTCCCTGAACGTCCCCTTTATCTGTTCTGCGGCGATCGTCGGCACCCTGTTCTGTTTCACGTGTGAGAAATACGCCGTATTCATATCATCGATCCCCACGACATTGGGAGGAGTCATTATCGGTTCTTCCTCGCCCGAAAGGAATCGTCCGATCCTCTCTGCCGCCTTGCGTCCGGCGGCTATCGCCTCTACGACGCTGGCCGCGCCTGTGACAATATCTCCTCCGGCGAAGATCTTCTCATTGCTTGTTTCTCCGAAATCACCTTTTGCGCTGACAAGATCCCATTCCGTCTCCAGGTGGCCGCTGAACGGATCGAGATCGGCCTGCTCGCCGATAGCGGGAAACAGGCTGTCGACCTCAACGCTGAAGGTCTCTCCCTCGACCGGGACCGGACGCCTCCGGCCCGAATCGTCAGGCTCTCCCAGTTCCATCTTCTGGAATACGACACTTGAGAGTCTCTTTCCCTTTACCACCAGTTCTTTCGGAGCGCAGAGGAAATGGAATTTTACCCCTTCCTTCTCCGCTTCTTCTATTTCTTCCCTTATAGCAGGCATCTCCGCCATCGTTCTTCTGTAAAATACCGTTACATCGCTTCCACACCTTATCGCCGACCTGGCGACATCCATCGCAGTATTTCCGCCTCCTATGACAGCTACTTTTTTACCCGGATCTACCTTTTCACCACTGTTCACCCTTTTTAGAAATTCGAGTCCAGGTTCGACTCCCTTGCAATCCTCATTGTCGATCCCGATCTCGCGGCTGCGTGTAAGTCCGAGACCGAGAAATACCGCGTCGTATTCGCTCTCGATCTCCTCGATGCCTGGATCCCGACCGACTTCTATCCCGGTCCTGACCTTGATCGGACCTGATTCGACTATCGCGCTTATGACCTTGTCGAGAGTATCGTTCGGGAGCCTGAACTCGGGGATCCCCCAGCGGAGTATCCCGCCGAGAGCTTTCTCCATCTCGAATAGAGTGACCGGATATCCCTGCCTGGCGAGATAAAAAGCGCATGACAGGCCGGCTGGGCCACTCCCGACGACAGCGACCTTCTCATTCTTCGTCGCTTTCGATCTGCTCATCCACTGAGGATTTTCAAGCCCTTTGTCTCCCAGAGACCGTTCTATCGCGTTGATATTCACCGATTCGTCAAAATCCCTCCGAGTACAGTTCGCCATGCACGGATGAAAACAGACCCTGCCGGTCACGGCAGGCATCGGGTTGGAATCGATTATAGTCTTCCACGCGTTTTCGTAGTCATTCTCCGTCACCAGATAGATATATCGCTGGATATTCTCACCAGTCGGGCATCCCGCCTTGCACGGAGAAGTCTTGTAATCGTAGTAGGGACGGACATTCCGCCATGAGCCAGTACGGTTCCAGAGCATATCTGTAACCGTCATCGGGCGGATCGGCATTTCCCTGTACGTTTTAAATTCCACCTTTTCGACCATTTATCCTCCAGCCTCCTGATTGAACGCTTTTAAGGCTATCAGCCTCCACTCCCGCGTCCGGCACCTTCCCGCCGGTATCACCTATCAGGAAATAATCTTGACTCCGTTGCAGGCATCCTCAGCCGCCTGCATGTTGGCTTCCTTCTTGATCGGGACAAACCCGTCGATCGCTTCCTTGACAGCCTTTATGCCTACAAGCCCCGTAGCACCGGCAAAAGCGCCTACGATCGATGTATTTACGATCGGCGTAGCCCGCGATCCGAGCCTGTGTCTGAGGGCGATCCTGTTCGCGTCGACGGTCGCGACATGGAACTTTTCAGTCAATTCTGATTTTTCTACCGTGTCATTGGTGTTGATTATTATCCATCCGCCCTCTTTCAGGCCTTCGGTTATATTCACCGTCTCGATAAGGACTCTGTCGAGGACGACAAGATGGTCGGGCTGGTATATCTGGCATCTTTCCCTTATCAGGGAATCTGAAACGCGGGTGAAGGCCATAACCGGAGCTCCGCGCCGTTCCACGCCGAAAGCGGGAAAAGCCTGAACGAATTTACCTTCATGAAAAAACGCGTCCGCGATTATCTCGGAAGCGATCACAGCTCCCTGGCCGCCCCGGCCATGGGTCCTGATTTCGATCATACCCTGTCCCTTTCTGGCAGTTATGTCATCTGATCTTAAAAAAAAATGATACCGTTCAATACTGACAATAACGGGTCTGGCGCACGAAAAAGACCCATTGGCACAGTATATTGAAAGATGTCAAAAGGTCAAGCGCAATTTTGTTATCTCTTATAATTTAATCTTTAATTAGATTAAGTCAAGCCAATAAAATCAGCTTCCATGCGGTTTTTGACAGGGGAAAAAACAAATGACTGGCCTTGCGCCAGGATCGTAATCCGTTATAAAATAAACCGATACAGCGCGTCCCCCGGATTCGGGACCTCACCGGGCCTTCCTGCCGGAAGTACGATCGGAAGAAAAGGAAAAATACGCCCAGGAGGATTCGAACCCCCAACCTCCTGGTCCGTAGCCAGACGCTCTATCCAGTTGAGCTATGGGCGCATATT
>JAFGCX010000021.1 GCA_016932415.1 Candidatus Krumholzibacteriota bacterium | reverse complement strand
TGGCTCCCCAGGTAGGACTTGAACCTACAACCCTTCGGTTAACAGCCGAATGCTCTGCCAATTGAGCTACTGAGGAGCGCAAAAAATATATATCTTAAACGAAGCTTTCGCTTCGCGGTTCTCAATAATAGTAATACGGGGCGACATTGTCAACGTCCTTTTAAAGCATAAATCAGACCTCTTTTGATCGAAGCTCCGGGGCCGCCAGAGACGGCTTCCCGTGCTGGTTAACATAATATCTCACCAGCCGGTCGCGATAAAAAGCCCTGCGATACTACCGTTCCAGGAGAGAGCGAAGGTCTTCGGCCAGGAGCTCGGCGGGAGAAGTCACCGGGATCGACCGCTCGACCTCCCCGCGTTCTTTAGCTTCGATGACAAAACGCCGTTTAATCGCGTCTGTCAGCTGTATCCTGCAGAGAGGACATGAAGTAGCGACCATTCCGGGGTCGACAGCTTCGATAGAATCTGCTTTAAGAGAAGATATCTTCCCGGAGGCTTCGGCATGGGCGAAGGTGAATGTTCCTCCCCCTCCGCAGCACCTTTCGGCATCGGGCATCTTCTCATACCTGTACCTGTAGAGAAGCCCCAGGATCGCCTCCGGCTGCCAGTTTATCCCCTGCCCCCTGTTGAGGTGGCAGGGATGATGATACGTCACCACGGGAAGATCGCCGTCTTCCTTTTCGGCTCCGGGATCACCGCTGCCACGCGCGCTCTCTTTTGCTCTCTCACGAGCGAAAAGAAGGTTGAATCCTCCATCCTCCCGTTTCAGTCCGAGCATCTCTGCGATCAGTTCATTTATATCCCTGACTTTTCCCTCGATATTTTCCCTGTAGAGACGGACTGTATCCTCGAACCGGTCTTTCTGAGAGCCGTCATCTTTTCTTCTTGTGAAGATATCCGGCTCGCTGTCCCAGTCGATCTTGAAGAATCCATCGGAGTTGATATCGAACAGCCTCGGGTATTCCGCTTTCAGCATCATTCCACCGGACGAACATGTCGTCACGATCCAGTCGTACGAATATCCGGAAAACCCGGCGATGACATCTTTGGCGACCCTCCTCGAGCTTTCGATATCACCGGAGTAGAAATATGGCGCTCCACAGCAGATCTGGTCCTTTGGAACATGAACATCGACTCCGGCAAGATTGAGAAGCCATATCACCTTTTCAGCCTCTTCGGGGAAAAACTGGTTGACGGTGTGTCCGATATAGAAATAGACGCTTCTTTTATTTTCAAGATTTTTAGCGCGCGCCGCGGCGATCATGTCAATAAGCTCAGCCGCTTTTTGCCTGTTGCCCGGTCCTTCCACGGCGATCTCGAGCGCTGAAGGTTTTCCGGAAGAAGGAATGAGCCTGTCAAGCTCCGAGGCTGGAAAGAACCCGGGGTTTTCCGAGAGAAAAGGCTTTCCTGCGGGAAGGGGCAGGGTCCTTGAAGAAGACCAGCCTATAAGCGGATAGAGAAACGAGAGTGGCCCCCTGCCGCCACTGCCGTGAAGGGGAGCTTTCCTAGCCAGCCCGAGCATTCTCATCGCGCGGAAGACGATCGAATCCATAGACTCGATCATCCTCAATGCTACCTTCTTGAAAGCAGGGATCAATCCCCTCCCGGCCATCTCGGCCCTGACTGCCATCACGACTTCGTTGGCTCTCATCCCGGAAGGACAGTTCTCCTGGCATGTCATGCAGTGCAGGCAAAGATCGAATACCTTCTGAAACTCCCTTTCATCGAGCTGGTCGCCCCGGAAGAAAGCCTCGGCCAGCTCGACCTTTCCCCTGGCCGAAGCCCACTCCTCGTTATAGACATCATAGACCGGGCATACCGATACGCACTTTCCGCACCTGTTGCAACGGAGAAGGTCGAGCGTCACATCGGTCTTTTGATCGCTATCTGACAATGATCTTCCTTTCGGTCTCCAGCTTCCCCGGATCGGGCCGCTTCTCAGGCAACGATTATCCCTTCCGGATCAAAAAGGGCGTATATCTTTTCGCTGATCCCTGTGATAGCCTCTCCGGGCGATACAGCCCTGAACAGATCCGGGTCGCCTGCCGCGAGCAAGGATAGAGGCAGGCGCTTTTTAGCGATCTTCAATCCCCCCGAATGACGATCCTCGACTACAGAGAGCAGTTCGAATCTTACCCTCGCTCCGGAAGCAAGATTGCCTTTGACAGCGTCTTCGACCTGTTCGGGCAGCGCGTGATGATGGTCCCTGCCTCCGGCCTCCCAGATATGGATCCCCCTGTGGGGATAATATCGATTCCATGATAACCGGCCTTCACAGGTATCAGGCGGTCTGAATTTTTTCAGGTCTACGGTGAGGCTCTCCAGCACGGTCCCCGCGCCGTAATAGCCGGCGATCGATGCTGGAAATCGCCTCTTCGCCAGCATACCATCAAAATCTTCCACTCGATCGACGCTGCTTTCCCGCACGGGACCCGTTGCCAGCTGGATCATCTCCCCGTCATCGCCGGCGACCGCGTGATGCATTTCGGCTACGAGCAGGGAGGAACCATTAATTATCTTCCCGCCGGAAAAGAGTTTCGCCGCGGCGCCATGATAAACTGCGATCGAGACAGGGGCGGTTTTCAGAAGCTTCCCGGCGAGAGCGTCAAGTTCGCCGTAAGCGCCGCTGAAAACGAGGTAGGAGACCTTCGCCGGTTCGGGAAGGAGCCTCAGACTGACAGAGTCGATCAATCCGCATCTTCCACCCGACCCGATGACAAATCCAGCGATCTCATACCCGGCGACATCCTTGACGCTGTGCGAACCCGTATGGATGAACTCCCCCGCCGCGGTGACCATCGAAAGGGAGAGGATCGATTCGCGCAGGGTTCCGTACCTTCCCTCATACCGCGAGAAGGCTCCCGACATGATAAGCTCGGCAAGTGTCATCTCCTCATCGAACAGGTCCTGGTCGAACGGTAGAAAAAGCCCATCCTCAGCTGCCGCCTCTCTGAGCGACCCCAATGATACTCCCCCTCCCGCCGCGGCAAGCAGGTCCGGCTTCGATACTTCTCTAATCTGCGAAAACCCCTCATGTGATATCGCGATCACGCCACCCTCCGTCGGAGTATTTTCAGAGACGATACTCAGGATATCCGCCGCGGCGCCCCGGCCACGCTTGACGGTCGTGGCCGCTGGACCTTCCCGGGTCGAACCGGGGATATCCCGCCGCCGATAGAATCCTTCGCTGAAGGATACGGCGATATCTTTTCCTCCGCTCCTGAGAGAGGAAAGCCTCTTCAGCAGCAGAGCTGCTTCTTCTCGAGATTCCGGGATATATACGATCGGGTACTTCACAACCTGCCTGCCCAAGGTCAGTTAAGCCAGCTGAGAATCAGCGAGATGCTCGCTACGCTGATCATCGTGGCGGTCAATATACCTATCGTAACAAGTTTCGGCCGGCATTCGAACTCCGTCGCGTACACAACGGCATTCACCGCAGTCGGCATTGAAGACTGGACTATTATAACGTTACGCAGAACCGGTTCGAAATCGAGAAACTGAAGGATCAGGAGGGCGAAAAGGAATCCCCCCGCTATTTTAAGCAGCCCGGACGATACCCCTCCGACAAGATCTCTTCTTCCCTCTATACTGACCGATACTTCCGCGCTTCCTTTCTTTTCCGAAATAATCTTTTCGAGTTGCATCCCGAGAAGCAGAAGCCCGAGAGGAATAGCCGACCGGCCGAGAAGAGTGATCATTTTCATAAAAGGCTCGGAAGGGAGAAGATCGAAGTGCGCGAGAAGCTTGGCCACTACTATGGCATGGATGAGCGGCACCTTGAAGACCGTAGCCAGCGCCCTCATCGGACTCCTGCTGCCGGCGCTGGCGATATATACTCCGGCAGTAGACTGTATTGTGGCGGAACAGACGACATATATCGAAGCGTATATCACTCCCTCGTCCCCGAAGGCGAGCATGCAAACGGGGATCCCGTAAAACCCGCTGTTGGTGAATATCGACGTGATCGCTATGGCGTTCTTTTCCAGCCTGTCGCTTTTGAGGAATATTCCAAGAAGCCAGGCTGAAATAAAAAGGAGGATCGAAAGGATAGTGACATGCAGAAATACTTTCATCACGAGCGGCATCGCCGCTTCGGAACCGGCCATCGTCATGAATACCAGGGCCGGACCGAGCACATAGAGCTGCGCACGGGAAAATGCATGCTCGTCGAGTTTGCCGAGCCTGCGCAGAAGATAACCGAGAAATACGACAAAGAGTATCGGAAGAATGACTTCCGTGATGACCGGCATTCAAGCGCTCCTCATCTGACATGATCTTCATCGATCAATACTTATTATCCGAAAAGATAGCACGGGAAAGGACGATATCCAAACGATAGAATCGCCGCCGCGCTGTTTTATTCCGATCGGGAATATCGATATGCGCCGCTGAAGGGCATAAAAAAGAGCCGCCACGAAGACGGCTCCCTGATCTGTCTTTTTCGGGACAATAACGGCTCTTAAGCGTCCTTTGCCGGCGGTTCTCCATCTTCCGCTCCAGCTTCTTCCGCCGCGGCCTCTTCTGCGGCCTTTGCCGCTTCTTCAGCCTCTTTCGCCTCGGCCGCCGCTTTCTTCTCCGCCTTGACCTTTTCCTTCTTTGCCGCTATCGTTGGATCTTCCGGTACGTCGACCTTATGATATGTCTTCATCGGCTTCTTCTTTTTGCCCCTGGCCTTCTCGTCTTTTGAAAGAAGTTCGAGCAATGCCGTCTCGGCGGCATCCCCGCGTCTGACCCCAAGCTTCAGCACTCTGGTATACCCGCCATTCCTGCTGGCGAAACGCGGACCGATCTCATCGAAAAGTTTCTGAAGGACCCTCGGATTACGGATCGTCCTGGCGACGTGGCGCCTCGCGGCAAGATCTCCGCGCCTCGCGAAAGTGATCATCCGCTCGGCCAGCCTGCTGGCCTCTTTGGCTTTCGCCGTGGTCGTGGTTATCCGTTCCTTGTCGAAAAGGGAGGTCACCATATTCGACAGCATCGCCTTTCTGTGAGATGCCGTTCTGTTAAGTTTCCTGTGATCTTGTCTGTGCCGCATTACTTCCTCTCCTCTGAATTCGCATCTTTAGCGTCCCGGATGGCGCTTACATCCATTCCAAGACTGAGCCCCATACCATCAAGAATATCAGCGATCTCCCTAAGGCTCTTGCGGCCGAAGTTCCGATACTTGAGCATTTCGCTCTCGGTATTGCACACCAGCTCCCCGAGAGTCTTGATATTCGCGGCTTTTAGACAGTTGGAAGAACGCACTGAAAGTTCGAGTTCTTCTACGTTCCTGCCAAGAAGCTCCCTCATCTTTTCTTTTTCTTCATCTACGATCTCGTCCTCTTCCTCGTGCGGCTCTTCGTCGAAATGTATGAAGAGCAGCATGTGATCCTTCAATATCTTCGCCGCGTATCCGAGAGCATCCTGGGGAGAGACGCTTCCGTCCGTCGTGACATCAAGAATCAACGAGTCATAATCGGTCTTCTGTCCCACCCTTGTGTCCTTGACAGAGTAGTTGACCTTCGTGACGGGGCTGAAATTCGAGTCCATCGGGATCATGCCGATATCATATTCTTCGAGGTTGTGCGTCTCGGCTCCGACATAGCCCCTTCCGTGCCCGACCAGTATCTCAATCCTGAGTTTGGCCTTCTCCGTGCATGTCGCGATATGAAGATCCTTATTTAGGATCTCGATCTCGGGGTTCTCGGTGAAATCCGCCGCTGTCACGTCTCCCTTTTTCTCCACATCAAGAGTGAGGAACTTCGGGTCGTCGCAATTCATCACGATAATAAGCTGCTTGAGGTTAAGAACGATATCGGTGACATCTTCCTTGACCCCTTTTACAGTACCGAATTCGTGAAGCACTTTATCGATCTTAACAGCAGTGACGGCTGCTCCCTGGATCGACGACAGCAGGGTGCGGCGGACCGCGTTACCGATCGTATTCCCAAACCCGCGTTCAAGCGGTTCCACCGTGAAAGACGCGAACGTATCCGTGGCGGTGGATTCATCCATTACGATTTCTTTCGGCATTAAAAGGTTACGCCATTTCATCTACGCGTTCCTCCTTGCGCTGTATCCCGACCCTGCCCCGGATCGCCGCCCCGCCTGATGGCGGCCGGTATCAGGGAGAACCGGATTACTTGGAGTAGAGCTCCACAATAAGGTTTTCTTCGATCGCAACCGGGATAAGATCCCTGGTTGGTGCTTCAACATAGGTGCCTTCCTTTTTCGTCACATCTACGGAAATGTAGGGAACGGTACCTCTGCTGCCATAAGCCTTCAGTGATTCTTCGATTATAAGCAGGTTTCTGCTTTTCTCTATCGGTGATACCCTGTCACCTGTTCCGACCTGGTAAGAAGGAATATTGACCTTCTTGCCATTTACGGTGAAATGGTTGTGCAGGATCAGCTGCCTCGCCGTTGTGCGCGAGGGCGCGAATCCCATCCTGTAGACCATATTGTCCAACCTGCATTCAAGAAGCCTGAGCAGATTCTCACCCGTGACACCCTTCATCTTCTCGGCTCTCTTGAAATAGTTCCGGAACTGGCGCTCAAGCACCTGATATGTCCTACGCAGCTTCTGCTTCTCTCTAAGCTGGACCCTGTAGTTGCTTCTTCTGCTGTACCTTGCGCGACCCTGGTCTCCCGGAGGATAATTCCTCTGCTCAATAGCGCAACGGTCTGAATGACAGCGGTCCCCTTTAAGGAACAGTTTTGCTCCCTCTCTTCTGCAAAGCTTGCATTTGGGACCAGTATATCTCGCCATCGAATACTACCTCCCCGGCATTTTTCAGCCGATTCTGACTTTGTCGTTTACTTTATGAAACATCACGGTTTCATAGATCCGACTTTCTATATAACATCCTTTTTACCGCCGGGCTCCCGGACCCTGAGCGGGGAAAGGTGGACAACACAGATCAGATTCTTCTGCGTTTCTTCAACCTCACACCATTGTGGGGGATCGGAGTACAATCCTTGATACCCGATACTTCAAGGCCTGCCGCGCGCAACGACCTGATCGCCGCTTCCCTGCCCGGTCCCGGACCCTTGATCCAGGCTTCGACCTTTTTCATCCCCAGCGTGATCACTTCACGCGCCACAGTCTGCGCCGCCTGCTGCGCGGCGAAAGGAGTGCTTTTCCTCGATCCCTTGTACCCCAGTTTGCCCGGACTGCACCAGGCGACCACGGCGCCTTCACGATCGGTGATCGTAATGATGGTGTTGTTGAAGGTCGATTTCACATGGACCACGCCAAGTACATCCACCTTCTTCTGTTTTTTCTTCTTTGACCTCTGCGGACGGGCCAATTGAAAACCTCCCTTTGAACTCCATTATATACTCCGGGGATTGCCCGGAGATCATATCAGCAACTACTATTTTTTCCTTTTCGAACCTGGACGGTGACGCGGACCTTTCCTCGTACGGGCGTTCGTATGAGTACGCTGCCCGTGAGCGGGAAGTCCATGCCTGTGTCTCAGACCACGATAGGCGCCGATATCCATCAAACGTTTGATGTTCATCGTAATTTCCGTGCGAAGAGCACCCTCGGTCTTATACTCGTTTGAGATTATATCCCTGATCTTGATCGTCTGATCCTCGGTCAGATCTCTCGGTCTCAGGTTATAAGGCACATCCGCCTTCTCAAGTATTTTTCGAGCACTGGTGCGACCCAGCCCAAAAATGTAGGTCAACGCAATCTCGATATGTTTGTTGTCGGGAATATCGACTCCGACTATTCGCGCCACAGGTTTACTCCTTTCGTCTCACCATAATATTCAGTCGCCCTTAACCCTGGCGTTGCTTATGCTTGGGATTCTTGCATATCACGCGCAGAACTCCCTTACGCCGTATGAGTTTACAGTCGGGGCACATTTTCTTTACTGAACTTCTGACTTTCATCTCTCTTCTTCCTTCTTTACCGGCTACACGGCTCAAGCATGGCAGAATTGCTTGACCGGCCGCTTCATAATGAGCAGGTCTCACCGGCTCATTTGTAGCGATAGGTTATCCTGCCTCTTCCAAGGTCATAAGGACTCAGTTCAAGGGCGACTCTGTCGCCGGGGAGGATCCTTATAAAATGCATCCTCATCTTTCCGGAGACATGCGCCAGGACGAGATGCTTGTTCTCCAGTTCGACCCGGAAAATCGCATTCGGCAGCGCCTCCACTACCGTTCCCTCGACCGGAATTCCCTTTTGCTTGGCCATTTAATTCTTCACCCCTCCCATGGGATGAACTTCTCAACCCGGGACGGCATGCGTGCCGAAAGTCACCTGGTCATGATCTCGGGACCGTTTTCGGTTACCGCCACCGTATCTTCAAAGTGACAGGATAAATTCCTGTCCACCGTAACAAAGGTCCATTTATCCTTCAATGTGTAGACATTTTCCGTTCCCACATTGACCATCGGTTCTATTGCCAGCACCATTCCTGCCTGTAGAACCGGCCCCTTTCCAGGGGGTCCGAAATTCGGGATCTGGGGTTCTTCATGCATCTGCCTACCGATCCCGTGACCGACGAGCGATCGTACTACCGAAAACCCGTTCTTCTCAGCATGCTCCTGGATGGCATGCGATATATCAGAAAGGTGATTACCCGCCCTGGCTTTTTCAATACCCAGGTCAAGCGATTCCCTTGTCACTTCGATCAGGCGGCGCGCCTCCTCGTTTATCTCGCCCACTGCGAATGTCCGAGTCGCGTCCGAGTAGAACTCTTCCCTTATCACTCCCATATCGATACCAACTATATCCCCATCCTCGAGTTTCCTCGCTCCAGGGATACCGTGAACGACCTCTTCGTTGACGGAAGCGCATATACTCGCGGGATATCCCTGATATCCCTTGAAAGCCGGAACGCATCCCCTCGAATGTATGTACTCTTCGGCATATCTGTCCAACTCTCCGGTCGTCACTCCGACACGGATCAACTTTTCTATCTCGAGAAAAGTATCTTTAAGGACCTCACCGCTTTTTCTTATGAGATCCAACTCCGTATCGTTCTTGATATATATCATCTTATCTCACGAAGAATTCCCGCGGTGATACCGTCTATGTCTCCATCACCTTTTACGGTTATATAATCTCCGTATTGTTCCCTGTAATAATCGAGCACCGGGCTCGTCTGATCCTTGTATACCTCAAAGCGCCTTCGGATCGTCTCTTCTTCATCGTCGGCGCGCGTAACAAGCTTTCCGCCGCATTTCTCGCAGATATCCTTCTTGCCCTCTTCAAGCATCGAGATGTTGAATACCGCCTTACAGCTTTCACAGACCCTTCTGCCAAGGACCCGCTCTATTACGACCAGCGGATCGACGTCTATAAGCAGGACATGATCGACTTCGACCCCTTCATCCGCGAGTATCTTGGAGAGCGCCTGGGCCTGCGGGAGAGTCCTGGGAAATCCGTCGAGGATCCAACCTGTCTCTTTTGAGACTGAAAGTTCCTCTCTTATGAGACCAAGCATTATATCGTCAGGCACGAGAAGCCCGCGTTCCATGAAAGCCCTCGCTTTCATCCCGAGTTCCTTCTCAGCGGATACCGCTTCCCTGAGAAGGTCGCCTGTCGAAAGATGGCGAAGGCTCAGCGAGGACGCTATCCGCAGCGCCTGAGTGCCTTTTCCGGATCCGGGAGGGCCAAGAATTATTATATGTTTACCTGACAAATGCCATTCCTTCCGGTTTCTAGCGCCGTCCTCTCAGACGCCCTTTTTTCATGAATCCATCATAATGTCTCATAAGAAGATGCGTTTCGATCTGCTGAAGCGTATCGAGCATCACGCCCACGACAATCAGAAGACCCGTTCCCCCGAACCTGAAGGGCAGTCCGCCCCTGTAGATCAGGATATCGGGAAGCACCGCGATAAAAGCAAGGAAGACAGCTCCCGGCAGCGTTACTCGCGTAAGGATCCTGTCGATATAATCGCTTGTCCTCTTGCCCGGGCGTATCCCGGGGATAAATCCGCCGTATTTCTGCATGTTCTCCGCCAGGTCGACGGGATTGAGGATTATAGCGGTATAAAAATATGCGAAGAATATAATCACTATTGAATAAAGAGTCACGTAAAGCCATGACGACGGGGAAAGAATCGATTGCACGCCGGAGAGAAAATCGCTTTTGAAAAACGCCGCTATCGTGCTCGGGAACATCAGGATCGACTGAGCGAAGATAATCGGGATGACCCCTGCCGTATTGACCCTGAGAGGAATATACTGCGACCTGCCGCCATAGACCTTTCTTCCCACGATCCGCTTCGCGTACTGAACGGGTATCCTTCTCTGCCCCTGCGTGATCATTATCACCCCGGCAACTACAAGGACCATTATTGCCGCGAAGATTATCATCCTGAAAGGCGTCATCTGACCAAGGTTGATCGCCCGCCAAGTGTTGAGAAAATCGGCGGGATACCTGGCGATGATACCGATCATGATGATAAGGGAGATGCCGTTACCGATCCCCCGCTCGGAGATCTGCTCCCCGAGCCACATTACAAAGATCGTTCCAGCCGTCATCGTTATCATGGTAAGGAGCCTGAACGGAAGGGTCGACATCGTTACGACCGACGCGCCACCGACGTTGAGGTTCTCAAGAAAGAGAGAGATACCTATCGATTGCACGAGAGCCAGCGCCACCGTACCATACCGCGTGTACTGAGTGATCTTCTTTCTGCCCTCTTCACCCTCTTTGGCGAGTTTTTCGAAGTAGGGGATCACCGCCTGCAGAAGCTGGATAATGATCGAAGCGCTGATATATGGCATGATTCCCAGCGCGAAGATCGTAGCACGGCTGAGGTTGCCGCCGGCAAACATGTCGTAAAGAGCGAAGATCGTCCCCTGCTGGTTTGAAAAGAACGCTTTAAGCGCCAGAGGATTAACCCCAGGAGTCGTTATGTGGCCACCGATCCTGTAGACAATCAGGAGACCTACAGTGAATAGAATACGCTTTTTCAGTTCCGGAATGCTGAAAATATCCTGAAACTTCTTTATCATTACCGCTGCTCCTCTTTATCCAGATCCGGTATCTTTTTTCCTGAAACGAGATTCACAGTGCCGCCGGCATCAATGATCGATTTCGCAGCTGTCCTGCTGACACCATCGACTTCTACCTGAAGAGCGACCTTCAGTTCTCCCCCACCCAGTATCTTAACAGGAGAAATGGTTTTCCTGATCAATCCAGCATCGATCAGGGTCCCGCGGTTTACCGTGGCACCCTTCTCGAAACAATCAAGACTTCCGACATTGACTACCTGGAAAGGGACCCTGAAGATGTTGTGAAACCCTCTCTTGGGCAGGCGTCTCTGCAGAGGCATCTGTCCACCTTCAAACCAGGGAGGAACTCCGCCGCCGGAACGGCAATTCTGCCCCTTATGCCCTTTTGTCGATGTCTTTCCGTGCCCGGACCCTGGACCGCATCCGACCCTCTTCCTTTTCTTCACGGCGCCAGCCGTCGGGCTAATCTCGTTAAGTTTCATCTTCGTTTTGCTCCTTGACGATTACTGCCAGCTCCCTGGTAAGGGACCTGATCATTATTCTCCAATTTCTGGACCATTTATAACCTTGAATCCGGCTGATCCCGTAGCCTTCACCGGAATATCCTTTTCATCGATCTCTTCCGTAACGACCAGGTGCCGCACCTTGGCGAGCATCCCGCGGATCTGGGGAGAGTCATTTTTGTAAATAGTACGGTAGTTCCGCCGGAATCCGAGAGATTCCATCACTACCTTGTGTTTCTTCTCCTGCGATCCGATGATGCTTCGCACCTGCGTGATCTTCAATTTCTTGGCCATCTTCTTTCCTCGCTGTCAATCCGGGCCGTCAAGGACATATCTGCCTCTTGTCCGGACAGCCATATCACAACTTCTACTATTCTTCAGTACCGGTCTTTTCGCTGTCGCCAGCCGGGCTGGCAGCTTTCTTTTCTTCCTTGAGAGCGAAAAGGCTTTTGATCGAAATGCCGCGTTTTCTCGCGACATCCCGGGCGCTCTTGAGATTCCTCAGGCCTACCATCGTCGCTTTGGCCATATTATGAGGATTGTTCGACCCAAGAGATTTTGTAAGGATGTCCCTTATCCCGGCAACCTCAAGCACTGAGCGAACGCCACCACCGGCTATTACGCCTGTACCCGGGGCGGCCGGCTTAAGCAGGACCCTCGCCGCGCCAAAGACGCCGATGACCTTATAAGGGATCGTCCCTTCGATCATCGGGATCATGATCATATCTTTCCTTGCTTCTTCGCCGGCTTTCCTGATCGCGTCACTGATCTCGTTCGCCTTGCCAAGGCCGATACCGACCTTGCCCATGCCGTCTCCGACAGCAGCGAGAGCATTGAAGCTGAACCGCCGTCCGCCCTTGACTACTTTGGCGACGCGGTTGATATGGATCGTCTGCTCATTTAACTCCGGCCCGGTCTCTTCTTTCCGGTCCCGGCGGGGCCTGCGAGTGTCCTTGCGGCCTCCGCCTTTTGCGTCTCTTTCGTTTCTTTCTTTCTTTTCCAACTAACGCACCCCCAAGTGCGATTGCTCCTGCCTTTTCAGGCATTTACAGAATTAAAACTTCAATCCACCTTTACGTGCCGCGTCCGCGAGAGCCGCGACCCTTCCGTGATAGAGGAATCCACCCCTGTCAAAAACAACCTTTTCAATACCTTTTTCTTTCGCGAGTTCGGCTATTTTGCTGCCGACGGCAATGGAACGGCGCATCTTCGTAGTGGCCGGCTTTTCCTTCTTGCCCTTTTTCCCTTTTTCTTTCGAATCATCCGCAACAGGTTCCCCGGCGACCGGCAGTTCCATTCTCAGACTTGAAGCGGAGAAAAGCGTCTTCCCGTTAACGTCATCGATTACCTGAGCGTATATGTGACTGAGGCTCCTGTAGACCTGCAGGCGCGGCTTCTCGCTCGTCCCGCTGACCTTTTTGCGCACCCTGTCGCGCCTTCTATGCCTCGCTATCCTTGATTGATTTGTTAACTTGCTCACCTTTTTCAACTCCCGTTTCTTAACATCCGCCGCCTGTCCTTACGATTTCGCGACAGACATCTCAGGTTACACTCTCATCTGCTAGAATCCAGTACCAACCGCGGCCTTGCCTGATTTGCGCCTTACCTGCTCGCCCTGGTAACGCACTCCCTTGCCTTTATATGGCTCCGGCGGTCTGAATGCTCTTATCTCCGCCGAGATCTGTCCCACCATCTGCTTGTCTATTCCGCCGACGACTATCTTCTTGGGATCGGGAACTTCTATCTCGACTCCGCCTCTCGGCGTGTAGTTCACCGGGTGCGAGAACCCAAGACTCATCACGAGGGTCTTACCCTTCATCTCAGCCCTGTACTCTACTCCCTCGATCTCGAGAGTCTTCTGGAACCCTTTCGAGACGCCATCAACCATATTGCTGATAAGTGTCCTCGTCAGGCCGTGCAACGATTTATGCTGCTTTGATTCGGATGGCCTCTTGACCAGGATCTCGGCTCCTTCGATTTCGATGATCATCTCGGGATGCAGTTCCCTGTCAAGTTTTCCCTTCGGTCCCTTGACCTCGATATGGTTTCCCTTAAGATCGATCGTCACACCTGACGGAACCGGTATCGGATTTTTACCAACTCGTGACATAGCTCTGTTTAACCTCCGTAAATCACCGGCACACCCGCACAGGATACTCCGGCTGCCGTAACGGCTACCATATATGACAGAGAACTTCTCCGCCGACGCCAAGCGAACGACACTCTTTGTCGGTCAGAACACCTTTCGACGTGGATATAATTGCCGTACCAAAACCTCCCATAACGCGCGGGATCTCGGTTTTTTCCACGTAGACCCTTCTGCTTGGCATGCTGATACGCCTGATTCCCTCGATAACACTTTTATTGTTGGAATCGTATTTGATATAAACTCTTATCTTGCCCTGCACTCCATCATCGATATATCGAACGTCACTCGCGAAACCACGCTCAAGCATGATCCTGGCGATCTGCGCCTTTATCTTCGACGCGGGGATATCGACATGCATCTTGTTCGATCTGTAGGCGTTTCGAACGCGTGTCAACATATCAGCTATAGGGTCTGTCATCATTTTCAATTCACCTCGCCTGTTTAACTTCCAGCCTGTTCTACCAGCTTGACTTTACGACTCCGGGGATCTTGCCATCGAGGGCAAGTTCACGGAAACAAATACGGCAGATACCAAACTGTCTGATGTACGCCCTCGGCCTGCCACAAAGCCTGCACCTTGAATAGGCCCTGACCTTGAACTTGGGCGCCCTTTTCGATTTGGCTATCAAACTCTTCTTCGCCACAGAGACTCCTCCACGTGATCCGGTTAGTTTTTCCTGAGAGGCATGCCAAGCAGCATTATCAGCTCTCTTGCTTCCTCGTCTGTCTTTGCCGTCGTTACCACGGTAATATCCATACCCATTATCTTCAGTATCTTATCGTAATCGATCTCCGGAAATATGATCTGCTCCTTCACTCCGAAAGTGTAGTTGCCCCGCCCGTCGAATGATTTCGGGTTGAGTCCGCGAAAATCCCTGATCCTCGGGATCGTTACGTTCACGAGGCGGTCAAAGAATTCGTACATCTTCACACCGCGAAGGGTCACCGAACACCCGACCGGCATTCCCTCGCGCAGTTTAAATCCCGCTATCGATTTTCTCGCGCGATTTACAACCGGCAGCTGTCCCGTAATCGTGGCAAGGTCCTTTGCCGCCGCTTCGATCACCTTCGCGTCGGAGATTCCTTCTCCCACGCCCATATTGACGACGATCTTCGTCAGACGGGGGATCTCCATCACATTTTTGTAACCGAATTTCTCTTTCATAGCAGGTATGACGCTCTCCTCGTAAAGACGTCTCACATTCGGCAATTTCTTCTTTTCCGACATTTTCCTCACCATTTCAGCTCTGGACCTGAACCCAGGCCCCGTTAATCACCAGACAAACGGCCTAATCGTCATCTCCGAGTGTCTCATTACACCTCTTGCACTTGCGGATCTTCCGGCCATCGGCGAGAGAAGCGATCTCTGTCTTTGCCGGTTTGCTGCATTTCGGGCATACCAGAATAACGTTCGACACATTGATCGGCGCTTCCTTTTCGACTATCCCGCCGGTATTATCCTGGCTTGTCTGCCTCGTGTGCCTTTTGATAAGCTTTACTTTCTCCACTATCACGCGGTTATTCTCCGGATAGACCTTAAGGACCTTTCCTTCCATCCCTTTCGAGTTCCCCGCGATGACTCTTACTGTATCGTTTTTCTTGATTCTCATCTCGACTTCCGTTCGATATCTAGATGACTTCCGGCGCCAGGGAGATAATCTTCATAAACTGTTTTTCCCTGAGCTCTCTCGCGACGGGACCGAATATCCTGGTTCCAACCGGTTCCCGCTGTTCATTTATTACTACGGCAGCATTCTGATCGAATCGAATATAGCTGCCATCCCTGCGGCGTACTTCTTTCGCTGTACGCACCACTACGCATTTAACGACCTGCCCCTTTTTGACTCCGCCTCCTGGCACTGCCACCTTGACCGAAGCGCTGATGATATCGCCAACAGAAGCGTAACGTCTTCTCGAACCGCCGAGCACCTTGATACACATTATGCTCTTGGCTCCGGAATTGTCAGCCACCGTCAATTTTGTCTGCATCTGAATCATTACAGTTTCTCCTACTGTGCTCTTTCAATGACTTCAACGACACGCCAGCGCTTGAATTTGCTGAGGGGCCTCGTTGACATGACTTTAACCTTGTCGCCGACATGACAGACGTTCTCCGCGTCATGAGCCCAGATCTTGGACGTCTTTTTTACTATCTTTTTATAGCGCGGATGCTGGAACGTCCGCTTGATAGCGATTGTGACCGTCTTGTCCATCTTATCGCTCACAACCAGACCGGTCATCGTCTTTCGTGGTTTTCTACCTTCCATCATCTCTCCTTGCCATTTAACCGAAGTCATTGGCCCAGCCGAACTTTCCGGCATAGTTCGATACTACTCCTGCTGTTCGCTCTCCGCTGAAGCGAGCTTCTCATTGATGATCGTCTTGACCCTGGCGAGGTCACGCCTTATGACGCGGACCTGGAGGGGATTGTCAAGACGCTTGATACCAAGCTGTATCCTGCTTCTCGTGAGTTCCTCGACGAGGTCCTCTTCACGGAGCTTCAGCTCGTTCAACGTCAATTCTCTTAATTCAACTACCTTCATTTTTAACCGTCCAGATATCTGAAATACATCGATTCTTCCGGAAAACGTCCTATCCGGTAACCTTTCCTGTCGCCACGCGGCGAACGAACTTCGTCTTGATGGGAAGCTTTGCGGCGGCAAGCTGCATCGCCCTCTTGGCTTCCTCGTGCGTGACACCCTCGAGCTCGAACATCATCCGTCCGGGCTTGACTACCGCCACCCAGTATTCAGGCGCGCCTTTTCCCTTTCCCATCCTCGTTTCCGCCGGCTTCACGGTAACTGGCTTGTCGGGAAAGATCCTTA
Organism: Candidatus Krumholzibacteriota bacterium; assembly: GCA_016932415.1. NCBI lineage: Bacteria > Candidatus Krumholzibacteriota > Candidatus Krumholzibacteriota bacterium. The sequence continues at coordinate 4,599 of JAFGCX010000021.1, read as the reverse complement.
TCCAAAGTTTTCCCTGCCTCTTGACATGACGCATTATAGCGACACGGGCAGCTTCGATCTGTCTGTTCGTGATCCAGGCGGCGGCTTCGGCCTGCAGGCCGTATTCCCCAAAACTTATACTTGAACCACGTTGTGCGTTACCGGTCCTTCGACCTCTCTGCATTTTACGGTACTTTGTCCGTTTCGGCATTAACATCGCTGGTCAACCTCTCCTGAAATCAGGCTTAACGCCCGCTCCGTCCGGTCTCATCTGCAACAGAATCGCCCATCGTACGTTTGAAATCTTTCGGAAAGATCTCTCCGCGATAGATCCAGACCTTGACTCCTACTGCTCCATATGTTGTAAAGGCCGTAGCCCTTGCGTAATCAATATCGGCCCTCAGCGTGTGCAGGGGCACTCTGCCTTCCATATAACCTTCCGTCCTCGACATCTCCGCTCCGCCAAGCCTTCCGGAAGTCTTTACTTTTATCCCTTCAGCTCCCATTCTCATCGCTGAACCGATGGCTTTTTTCATCGCCCTTCTGAATGAGACCCTCTGAACGAGCTGTCCGGCGATATGTTCGGCGACGAGCTGCGCGTTCAGTTCGGGCTTTTTTACTTCCTTTATATCTATTTCGACCTTCCTGCTGGTCAAATGGGTCAGCTCTTCACTCAGAAAATCCACCTCCGCGCCTTTTCTGCCGATTACCATCCCCGGCCTCGCCGTAAAGATATGGACTTTCACCTTGTCACCCCGTCTCTCGACTTCGACCCTCGAGACGCCGGCTCTCGCCAGACGTTTTTTGACGTAACGGCGCAGTTTGATATCTTCTTCAAGAAAGTCCGCGGAATTCTTGGTAGTGAACCATTTCGAATCCCAGGTACGATTGATCCCCAGTCTCAATCCTATGGGATTTGTCTTCTGACCCAAAATATCCTCCTCGTCTTACTGATTATCCAGTTCGCCCTTGTAATCTACGATAACCGTAATATTGCTGCTTCGTTTACGGATCCTGAAGGCGCGGCCCTGGGCTCGCGGCCTGATACGGTACATCGTCCTGCCTTCATCGACAAAAATCTCTTTTACGTTCATTTCGGACGGCTCGACAGGATGCTCGAATTTCCCTGCCAGATTATGCATAGCCGATGCGACTGTCTTCTCAACCCGGCGCGCGACCGCTTTATTGGAGAACCTGAGTATCTCCAGGGCCTTATCAACCGACTGCCCCCGGACAAGGTCGATAACGATCCTTGCTTTCCTCGGCGACACCCTGATCTGCCGCGCTATAGCGCGTGCTTCCATTTCCGTCTACCTCCGTCTGACAGATTACTATTACTTCTTGTTCCTGTGTCCTCTGTAGGTCCTCGTCGGAACAAACTCTCCGACCTTGTGACCAACCATATTCTCGGTAATGAAGACCGGCACGAATTTCTTGCCGTTATGGATCGCAAGCGTATGCCCGACGAACTCGGGGGAGATCGTCGATCTTCTCGCCCAGGTCTTGATCACTTTCTTATCCCCCATATCATTCATCTTCTCGATCTTCGCGAAAAGCTTTTCACTGATATAGGGACCTTTTTTTATTGATCTGGTCATCTATCCTCCAGAACCGATTTCCATACCGGCTGAATCCGCTGCCGGCACCGGCATCCCGCTTCAGGCGGGATCCATGATTAAAACTACTTCTTCTTCCTCTTGTGAACGATGAATTTGTTCGAAGCCTTGTTTTTCTTCCTCGTCTTGTACCCTTTGGTCGGTTTACCCCACGGCGTTACGGGATGGCGGCCTCCGCTTGTGCGTCCTTCTCCGCCTCCGAGTGGGTGATCGACGGGGTTCATCGCTACGCCCCTGACCTTGGGCCTGTTTCCCATCCATCTCGCTCTTCCAGCTTTACCGATACTTACGTTCTCATGATCTATATTGCTTACCTGGCCGATCGTAGCGTAGCATTCCTTGCGAACCATCCTGATCTCGCCCGAAGGAAGCCTAAGCTGAACGTAATTTCCTTCCTTCGCCATCAACTGCGCGTACGATCCCGCGCTTCTGACCATCTGGGCGCCCTTGCCCGCGACCATCTCTATATTATGGACGTAGAGACCTGTCGGGATCTTCTCAAGCGGAAGAGCATTGCCCGGATGAATATCCGATTCCGGCCCGGAGACCAGCACGTCTCCTTCTTTTATCCCGTGAGGCGCGACGATGTAGCGCTTCTCGCCATCGACATAACTCAAAAGAGATATAAAGGCCGAGCGGTTCGGATCATATTCGAGGGAAACGACTCTTGCCGGGATGCCGTGTTTCTCCCTTTTGAAATCGATCCTGCGGAATCTCCTTTTGTGCCCTCCGCCCATGCGTCGCATCGTAATGTGGCCGCTGTTGTTACGGCCTCCACTGCTCTTCATCGGCTCAAGGAGGGACTTTTCCGGCTCCTTTTTCGTAAGGACAGAATAATCCGTTACTGTCTTGAACCGAAGAGTCGGAGTCGTCGGTTTAAACTTCTTTAGTGCCATCGATCAGTTCCTTGTTTCTGTTTGCGCCTGCTTGGCAGACATTTTACACTCTCTTAGCAGCCTCTTTGGGGAGGCTATACAACGAGGGAAAGATTATACCTGGTCAAAGATATCTATACTCTCACCCTTTGCTAAAGTAACAAAAGCCTTCTTCCTGTCGGGACGTTTACCAGTGAATCTTCCCGATTTCATGAAAGTCGTCTTGACTTTCCCGCGCACGATGCTTGTCCTTACTTCCTTGACCGAGACTTTGAAAAGTTTTTCTATCGCCGTCTTGATCTCCCGCTTGTTGGCTCTCGGATCGACCTCAAAGACGAATTTGTTGTCTGCTTCCTTAAGGACCGTGCTGCGCTCAGTGATCACGGGTTTAAATATTATCTTCCTGATGTCTGCCATTAGACGAACACCTCCTCGAGCTTCGAAAGGGCTTCCTTCGTAATCAGAAGCGTATCGGCCTTCAATATCTCGTAGGCGTTGATGTTTTTACTGACGATAAACTCGAATCCCGCGATGTTTCGCATCGACCTGTAGGTGTTGTCGTCGAACGATTCGGTGACGAAAAGTATCTTCTTTCCAGCCAGCCCGGATGACTTCAAAAACTCCGCGAACCTTTTCGTCTTTGGAGCTTCCACCGAGACACCCTCGACAACCGCCACTTTTTCTTCCTTACCCTTGTCAGCGAGTGCCGATTTCAAAGCAAGCCTTTTGACCTTCTTGGGAACCGAGAACCTGTAATCTCTCGGTTTGGGACCGAATACCGTTCCGCCGCCTCTCCAGATCGGAGAAGAGCGCCTTCCGGCTCTTGCTCTTCCAGTACCCTTCTGTCTATACGGCTTGACATTGCTGAAACTGACTTCCCCGCGCTCCTTGGTCTTGGCGCTTCCGCTTCGCCTGTTCGCAAGGTACATGCGGACAGCGTCATACAGTACCGACTTGTTGACATCGCCGCCAAAAAGCGATTCCGGAAGATCGATCTTCCCTTTCAGATCACCACTGAAATCATATAAATTCGCATTCACTGTTACTCTTCCTTACGCTATGCCTTACTTCTGGTGAGGAGTCGTAAGCCTCAGGACCGTATTCCTCGCTCCAGGCACTGCTCCCTTAACCAACAAAAGGTTGTTGTCAGTATCCACCTCTACGATCTTGAGGTTCCTGACATGCTTCATACTGTGACCCGTGCGCCCGGGCAACTTCGTTCCTTTCAGGACTCTTGACGGATACGCAGCCATACCTATCGATCCGGGGACTCTGTGCGAATTAGACCCATGGGTCTTTCTTCCCCCCGAGAATCCGTGTCTTTTTATCACTCCCTGGAACCCTTTACCCTTGGTCTTTCCGGAGACATCGAGAGTCGCGATATCCTTGAATATGCTGACGTCAATCAACTGTCCCTCGGTGAATTCTTCAGGGTTATCAACCCTGAATTCCTGCAGGTAACGGTAGGGCGGGAGGTTCGCTTTTCGAAAATGACCAAGCTTTGGAAGGTTGGCGCGAGTCGGACGCATCAGTCCAAAACCGATCTGGACCGCGTTGTATCCGTCTTTTTCCATGGTCTTCACCTGTACCACGGGACAGGGCCCCGCTTCGATGACAGACACGGGAATCACTGCGCCTTCCTCGTCAAAGATCTGGCTCATTCCGATTTTCCTGCCGATCAACCCAATCATCTCTTCCTCCGAATCAGACTTTGATCTCAATATCCACACCGGCGGGGAGATCGAGCTTCTGAAGCGCATCCACTGCCTTTGCGGTAACATTAGTAATCCAGATAAGGCGCTTGTGCACCCTTATCTCGAACTGCTCCCGGGACTTCTTGTTTACATGAGGCGAACGAAGAACAGTGTAAACAGTCCTCTTCGTCGGAAGAGGTATCGGCCCGGACACTTCTGAACCGGTTCTAAGAGCCGTTTTTACGATCACTTCGGCACTTCGATCCAGCATAGAGTGTTCATACGCCTTCAGTTTAATTCTAATATTCTGACCTTCCACCGGTAACCTCCAAATATCCCTTGCTTCTACTATTCAATGATCTCGGTAACTACGCCGGCGCCAACAGTCCTTCCGCCCTCGCGGATCGCGAACCTGAGCTCTTTCTCCATCGCTAT
>JAFGCX010000019.1 GCA_016932415.1 Candidatus Krumholzibacteriota bacterium | reverse complement strand
GCGATTGGCTCCTCGCGCGCGGGTTCCATATTGGCCCGGAGACTTTAGCTCTCCATTACCAGAGGCCGGAGATACGACTGCAGTCAGATCCCAGTTCGCCAAAGATTTACAAAATAACTATTGCCAGAGGAGTCCAGATACGGTAGTTAGATTCCTATCTACAAATCACTAATTCCTTCACAAAGAAAACAAACCACGCTAGTAATGAGGCAAGAAATAAACTATTTGAATAGTAGAAGCATAGTATGGCCCATCTGCCACACCCTTTCTTCATTCCCCATTTCCTTTCTTGCTTCAGTTTCTCGTTTTCAATAATTTCTTTTTCTTTTTCAGGATCATTTTCTTTTTGAAGCTTATCTTTCAATCCACTCGCCGCTGCATCAAGCAATCCTATTGACATCAACTCCCAAAGTTCTACAACTTCTTCCTCGGTATCGCGCACAAACGCATCACTGAGATCCTTTTGTATTTCAGGCTCAACTTCTTGCTCTCGTTCTAGCTTTTTCATAAATATTTCATATTTTTTAAAGAAAGTCATAGCCCATGATTCAATTTTTATTACGGCATCACTCCGCAATTTGTTAAAATGAAACAAGAACAATCTTGATAAGAGAGCCAAGATCAGTGCGGCAAACAGTAATATAAAACCCAACAACGCAACTATATCACCTAACAGTATCGTACTGCCCTCAGCTTTGTAAGATATTCCTATAATCACGAAAAACAAAGAAGAGACAAAGGGAATAAACCAATTCATATATTTTTCAATATTATCTAATATTCCGTAAGGCGACTCTTTCTTCTTTCGAAGTTTTCTTTGAAGGATTCGAAAGCCATCGCTAGGTTTATCGATTCTCTTCATTTCTTCACCGGAAAACATACTCATTGCATAATACTCCACATTTGGAATCTAACTACTGTTATCCCGCATTTACTAAACTGCTAACACGCAATTTTATTTCGTTAAAGGGCTACACTGTTTTTTTATTATAACCCACTCAGGATCTTTTATCTCTGGAGTATGGTAGATGGGTTTGTGCGGCGAGATAACGAGGGAGTCTATCACAAACGCGGCAGATAATTCAACAGATATTTTCAGAATTAGATGTCAACAATATTTTACGCTTTAGTAGCAGATCAGGTCCAATCATGCTTCCAAAACCATTAAACAGCATGGAATTTTGCACTTCCTGACGGGAGCCGTAAATTTACCCTCTCTCGGGGCTTGAATTATTCCGTATATATATTATCCTCTATGCAGGACATCTTATCCGGAAAGTCGGTCGAAATGTATTTCAGCAGTCATAAGGATCTTAAGGTCGGAACCTTTCCAACCCTGGAGATACTCGCCCCCGGGCTCTCCCTCCTCTTTTTCTCCAGGGCGGGTGGCGTGAGCCCTGCTCCCTATAATTCCCTCAACCTCGGCCTTGGCGTGGGCGACCTTCCCGGCAACGTCGAGAAAAACAGGGCTGCAGTGATAAAACACCTCGGCGTCGCCCCCCCGGCGATAGCGACAATGGACCAGGTACACGGGACTGGGATAAAGATCATCAAATCAGGCGGGATCCAGCCTGAGACTGACGGAATGATCACCATGGCGCGCGATATCGCCCTGGTGGTGAGCACCGCCGACTGCTACCCGGTATTCCTCTACTCACCTTCTGAAAGGGTCCTCGCCGCCCTGCATGTCGGACGGGCAGGAGCGAGCGGAGGGATCATCGGAAAAGCATTCGATATCCTCAAGGACAGCTTCAGCATCGATATCAGGAACACGCTCGCCATCGCCGGGCCCGGGATATGCGGCAAGTGCTACACCGTCAGCGAATCGGACGCCGCCGCCTTCCCTCCCGAGGTGGCAAAAGAGCGAAAGGACGGCTGGCACCTCGACCTCGCCCGTTTCTGCGCCCTCGAATTCGCCAGGGCCGGCATCCAGAAACAGAACATCCTCTTTTCCAATATCTGCACCTCCTGCTACGGCGAGCTCTGCTTCTCCTACCGCCGCGATGGCGGCGCCACAGGCCGCCACTGGACCGTGGCGATGATCAGCTCGACTCTGTGACGATCTATTTGACTTGACGTCCATAACTGCTTATCCTCATATATGGTTCATTAATGGAGGGCGGCGCCGGTGAGCAGTCATAATAATGATATAATCAAACCGTTCATCGTGATGGAAGTCCTCGAAAGGGCGATCGAGCTCGAAAAACAGGGAAGATCGATCATACACATGGAGATCGGGGAGCCCGACTTTTCCACCCCCAAAAATATAATAAAGGCAGGCGTGGAATCTCTCCGCGCCGGTGACACCCACTATACCGACAGCCGGGGTACACTCGAATTTCGCGAGTCGATAGCCGATTATTACAACAGGAACTACCCCGTTTCGGTAAAACCCTCGCAGGTCCTTGTCACGATGGGGGTCTCTCCCGCCCTTCTCCTTGTCCTGTCGTCCCTTGTTGAATCGCCGGGAGACGAGATCATCCTCGGCAACCCATGCTATCCCTGCTACCCCAATTTCATCCGCTATCTCGGCGGAATCCCGAGGTATATATCGACGCGCGAGGAGAACGGCTTTCAACTCAAGGCCGGCGAGATCAAGGGCGCGGTCGGTCCAAAGACAAAGGGAGTGATGATAAACTCCCCCGCCAATCCGATGGGAACGGTCATCCCCGGCTCCGACCTGAAGGAGATATGCGAGCTCGGCATCCCCGTCGTCAGCGACGAGATCTATCACGGCCTCGTCTATGGCGAGACGGCGCACACGTCGCTCGAATTTACCGATAACACATATGTGCTGAACGGCTTCTCGAAGCTCTTCGCCATGACCGGCTGGCGGCTCGGCTATATCATCATGCCGGAAAAATCGCTCAGAAAGATGCAGATACTCCAGCAGAACTTCTTCATCTCCCCCAACTCCTTCGTTCAGAAGGCGGGGATATGCGCCCTGGAAGAAAAGCACCCGGAAGTCGCGGAGATGATCGCCCTTTACGACAAGAGAAGGAGATTCCTTCTCGAAAGGCTTCCGGCTCTCGGGCTCGATTACAAGATCGAACCGAAGGGCGCTTTCTATATATTCGTAAAAGCCGACCATATCGATCCCGACTCGTACAGGCTCGCCTTCGATATCCTTGAAAAGACCGGAGTGGCGCTGACGCCGGGGATAGATTTCGGGGAGAGCGGCGAGGGGCATCTTCGGATCTCCTACGCCAACTCGATCGAGAACCTCCGCGAGGGGATGGACCGGCTGGAAAGATACCTGGAAGAAAAAGAAAGACTCTGACAGAGGCCCCACCATCGATCAGGAGACTGAAAGGAGCCGAACTTGAAAAAATCGATATTACTCGTTTCGATCGCGGTCCTGTTTCTATCCGGCACGCTCAGCGCGGGCAAGCTCCCTTTCCCCGTATCGATATCGGCGAAGGGAGGGATCGGAACTGCGAGTTTCTCGATGTCCGAGATCAACTCGCAGATCACTTATCTCCGGCAGGTCTATAACACCAACCTCTCCCCGATCGACAACGGCTTCCAGGTCTATCTCGACGGGAGGATATGGGTCTTCGACAGGATAGCTTTCCTGGTCGGTTATGAACACTACTGGGTCGATTCGAGCATGGACGCGACGACCTTCACCCTGATGTACAAGTGCCCGGCGAACGTCTATATGATGGGCGGAGCGGTGAATGTCGTCAAGTTCCCGAAGCTCCTCGATATAAACGTCGGAGCGAGGGGCACCTACACCAAAGCGATATACGGATCGAACGAGGTGACTGAATCGACGAGGCTGCTCGAATACAAGCAGAACAATTACGGATGGGACCTCTTCGCCGAAGCAACGACGAATTTCCTGAACCCGGTAGAGGTCGGACTGATGTTCGGATACAGAAACGCGAAGATCACCGAAATGGAGAACAAGTTCAAGGACATAGCTACCCACGCAGAGACCGGCGAAATAGTGACTCTCAATTACAGCGGGGTCTTCTTCTATCTCACGGCCGGCTTCAGGCTCTGGTAGCGGCCTTCGCCGAGGCAGCGGGCCGGCAGAAAAACCGGTAATTGATTGACATCGATCATATATTCTATTAACTTTTCGTCCTCGAAAAGGACGTGACAGAATGAGACTTTCAAAAGATATAAAAAAATCGGCTATCTCCCTCGATCTCGCCGCGGCGGACAAGGACGACGCCCTTGAAGAGCTCGTCGACCTCCTCTGCGCGGCATACAAACTGAAAGCCCGGGCGGAAATACTCGAAGCGCTGAAAAACCGCGAATCGAAGCAGAGCACGGGGATCGGAATGGGACTTGCCGTGCCGCATGCCAAGACCCCCGCGGTCGATAAATTATACGTAGGGTTCGGACTCTCCCGCGGCGGTATCGACTTCGACTCGATCGACGGCGAGAAGGCGAAGATATTCTTCATCCTCGTCTCCCCCCTCGACGTCTCCGGACCGCATATCAAGGCGCTGGCCGGGATCTCCCGCCTTGTCAAGCATGAGGAATTACGGCTCGCCCTCGCCGAATGCGGCAACGAGAAGGAATTCTTCGACCTGGTCGAAAAGGCCGAGAAGAAGTATCTCTGAGCCTTTAACAGGCAGAAGGAGAAGCGTTGAACATAGGAAAATATATCAGGGAGGATTTTCGAAGGCTCTCCCCCGACGCTCCCCTCAAGGAAGTCGCCAGGGCTTTCTTCGAGTCGGGTGAATCGGTCCTTCCGGTCGTCGAGGAGGACGGCTCGCTTGCCGGGATCATAACAATCGACGATTTCATCCTGATCTTTCTCCCCGAATATATAGACATGATAAGAAGCGTCGACTTCATACATAATTTCGGCGCCCTGGAAAAAGACTCCTTCTCGGTCGAGGAAATGCTCTTTGTCGCCGAGGACCTGATGCGCGTGGACGTCACCGTCCTCGACGTCAGCGACAGCGTGATGAAAGCCGCCGCCGTCCTTCACAAGCACAACCTTCCGCGCATCCCCGTCCTGAGCGGCGGACGCCTGGTCGGCATGATCAGCCAGAACGATGTCTGCAGGGCCATATACGATATGGATGAAGAGAAGTGACGACGCAAACGATTATAGCTCTTTCAGTCTTCGTTATCGCCTACGGCCTTATAATCTCCGAGAGGATCCACAGGACGAAGATCGCGCTGCTCGGCGCGGCGCTCGTCGTGATCTTTCACGTCCTCACCCAGAAAGAGGCTTTCAGTTATATCGACTTCAATACGATCGGGCTGCTGATCGGGATGATGCTCCTGATCAGCGTCATAAAGGAGACCGGCGTATTCACCTATATCGCGATCGTCATCACGAAAAAGACCGAGGGCGACAGCTGGAAGATACTCCTCTGGTTCTCGATCTTCACCGCGGTCGCCTCCGCCCTTCTCGACAACGTGACAACCGTTCTTCTGATAGCTCCGATAACGATACTGATCGCCGAGATGCTCGATATCAGCCCATTCCCCTTTCTCGTCGCCGAGATCCTCGCCTCCAACATCGGGGGAACTGCGACGTTGATCGGTGATCCCCCGAACATACTGATCGGCAGCGCCACCGATCTCACTTTCCTCGATTTTCTCGTCAATCTCGGCCCGGTAGTAGTGATAGTCCTGGCCGTGACACTACTCCTGCTGAGAGTCCTTTTCAGGAAAGATCTCAAAGTCGAGTTCGTCGATTTCAAGAAGGTGATCGAGGGGATGGACGAGACGAAGGTGATAAAGGACAGGAAACTTCTCGTCCGTTCGATGATAATCCTTGGGGTAACGATGGCGGGATTCATAATTCACGACTATCTTGGCCTCAAGCCGGCGACCGTCGCGATGGCAGGCGGTTCGGCTCTTCTCGTCTGGAGCGGGACGGATATAGAGAAAAGGTTCGAGGAGATAGAATGGACGACTCTTTTCTTCTTCATCGGCCTCTTCGTCCTCGTCGGGGGGCTCGAGAAGGTCGGGCTGCTCGAGAAGCTCGCCAACGGCGTCCTTTCGATCAGCGGCAATCTCATCGTCCTGAGCCTCTGCATCCTCTGGGTCTCGGCTATCGCCTCTTCATTCCTCGACAACATACCGTTCGTCGCGGCGATGATCCCGCTGCTGGCAAAGATCAGCATCGCCCTCTTCCCCAACGTCGACGGGCTCGATGAGGCGGCGTACGCGCTCTATTATATAAAGCAGTCCCAGCCGCTCTGGTGGGCGCTCGCCCTGGGAGCCTGCATGGGTGGAAACGGGACTCTCGTCGGAGCCTCGGCCAACGTCGTCATAGCCGGCTTCAGCGAGAAGACGAGCAGCCCCCTTAATTTCAAGAATTATTTAAGGTATGGATTCCCGTTGATGATCGTCTCGATCGTGATCTCAAGCGCCTACCTGCTCGTCAGGTATCTCTTCCTGAAATAAGCCGGTATCGTAGATCTCGAACCTTCCCTTTTCGTTTCTTCTCACCCTGCACGCGGCGATCTTCGGATCATGCTCGAAAAAGAGGATCCAGTCCCCGTCTGCCGCCCTGCCGAGGAGTTCCTTCTTCTCCCCGAGAGTCTGAAGTGGGTGGTGGTCGTAAGCCATTATGTACGGAAGATTTACATGGCTGGCAAGCGGGATTAGGTCTCCGCAATAGAGGAGCGATCCTTCACCGGTCTCGATGAGCACGACCTGCTGACCGTCGGTATGTCCGTCGACCGGCAGCACTGTCACGCCGGGAAATATCTCCGCCTCGCCATCCAGAAGCTTGAGCCTGCCAAGATCGGCGATCGGGAGGAAATTCTCGGGGAAAAAGCTCGCCCTGTCCTTTTCGTTCGGATTGAGGGCGGCATCCCACTGCCGTTTCTGTATGTAGTGGACGGCGTCTGGAAATGAGAGAGCCGGTCTCCCTTCTTCGTCGAAATATGTATATCCGCCGGCATGGTCGAAATGAAGGTGAGTCGCGATGACATCTGTTATCGCGTCGGGATCGATACCGCTGGCCTTAAGGACATCTCTGACCGGCAGGCATTCGATCAGATAGTTCTTCAGCATCTTCTCGCCGAGCTTAGTCCCCGCGCCGCTGTCGACGAGCGCCCTGCGCCCGTCCCCCTCGACATAGAGCGCTCTCATATGCATCGAGATCCGGTTGTCAGCGTCGGCAGGGTCGGTCTTCTCCCAGAGCACCCTCGGAACGACCCCGAACATCGCTCCGCCGTCGAGGCGGAAATGCCCTGTTTCGATAGCCTTGAGCGTAAAACGGCCAAGTTTCATCAGAGAGCCTCTGTCCTTACAGCGGTCCCGTAGGCGAGCAGTTCGGCCGCCCCGTCCATCATCGAGGAAGTGGTGAACCTGAATCCCACGACGGCGTCGGCACCGAGAGCCTTGGCCTCGTCGAGCATCCTGTCGAGGGCCTGTTCGCGCGATTCGGCTATCATCTTGGTGTATTCGACGATCTCGCCGCCGACGATATTCCTCATTACAGCCAGGATATCCCTGCCGATATTGCGCGCCCGGATCGTATTCCCCCGCACGAGGCCGAGGGTCTCCACGATCTTCCTGCCCGGTACCGTTTCCAGAGTGACTATTATCATCTTTGATTCCCTTCAGCGCCAGGCCGCCGCTACCTCTTGATATCCCTGTACCTGTCGACCTTCCGCTGGTGTATCCTTTCGCGCACGACAGAGGCCAGCAGTATGGCAAGCCCTGTCAGCAGGAGAATAATAGCGATCTTCGAGATTGTCAACTCGCCCATGTCCCTCACCGCTCTGTACAATTCGTAAAGGATGATGAGGATACCGCCGAGCAGTATGAATATCCACGCGGTCTTTCTCTCGATCCTCCTGTAGATCGACTTCCAGTATCCGTCCCAGAACGAGTCCCGCGGGTCCTTGATGACGACCCCGCGGGTAAGTATCCCGAGCCTGTTCATCTGGGCGACAGCTTCCCTGCACGCCCGGCAGGAATCGAGATGTTTTTCGAATTCCGATTTTTCCTGAAGCGACATCTCGCCATCGAGATAACGCATTCCATCCGTTTCCATCCGTTCACAACCCATCACGCATCATCCCCTTCCATCTGGGACTCGTCAAACCTGTCCTTCAAAATGCCATAGAGAGCCTTCCTGGCATAGAAGAGGCGCGACATGACAGTTCCCTCGGAAATCACGAGAGTCTCCGATATCTCCCTGTACGACAGGTCGTAAAAGCAGCGCAGGACCATAACCTCCCTGTGCTCTTCCGACAGGGCGAAGAGACCCTTCCACAGCGCTTCGGCGTTCTCCTTCCTGATCATGCTGGTGTCTGGAGAAGCCTCGGTGCTTGCCTTTTCGATAAGGATATCCATCGATATTTCCCTTTTTCTCGCCCTGCTGCGGATAAAATTGAGGCAACGATTCCTCAGTATCCTGTAAAACCACGGGAAAAAGGGTTTATCGGCGTCGAAGCTCTTGCGGGCATTGTGCGCCGCGATGAACGCTTCCTGGGAAAGGTCGCGCGCGTCCTCGCTGTTGCCCACAAGTCCGAGCGCGAAAGAATAGGCTCGTTGTCTCGTCACAGTCACGATCTCCTCGAACGCCCTGACGTTACCCTTTTTCCACTCAAGCAGGGTCTCTCTGGATATCTCCGTTGTTCTTTCCAATTCACTCTCACTTATAGATACAAGACAATGGCCGATATTATTCAATAAAATAAAACGCCCCTGACGGGCGCTTCAATAATACTCCGGGCGCTTGTCCAAATGAAAGAAAAATATCGCCGCCCCGGGCCGCCGGGCGAGATACTGTCAAATGTTGTGTATGAGATTTTTCTCTGCATCCACGGTCACCTCTTTTAAGCTGCTTTAGCTTCTAATCCATCCT
>JAFGCX010000018.1 GCA_016932415.1 Candidatus Krumholzibacteriota bacterium | reverse complement strand
TGTTTTTCCACCTGATTTACGAGGGTGATGGCACCTCGGCACGCTTCTCCTGCTTCCTCTATCCCCGTCGAATCCATTCGCCCCCATCGGTTGAAGCACCATAAATATAGACTCCCGCCGCTGAAAAGTAAAGAAAAGGTATCGTCCGGCCGTTGCTTCCGGAAAAATCCGATCCCTTCACCGATCCGGAAACAGGGGCGCTTCAGCCGCGAAAAAGTAATCAGTTGAATAAAACAGGCTTTTCGATGTAATTTACTTGAAACTATCTGGCAGATACGACGTTATTAATGGGTACAGGATAAATCGTTGATCTTTTTTTGCCAGCTACACCTCAATCCATACCGCAAAGGAGGAACCTAGATGCGGAAAGTCCTTATGCTGATGTTGGCGATAAGCCTTCTTTCAGGAAATCTATTGGCGGAGAAGCTCAATTATCTCGACAAGCTTCCGCCGATAATCGACCGCGACGTCTTCTTCGGCGACCCGGAGATCGCCAGGGGACAGATATCGCCAGACGGCAGATTCATATCTTTCCTCAAGACCTACAAAGGCCAGCTCAATATCTGGGTAAAGAATTTCGACGAGCCGTTCGACGCGGCCCGCCCGATGAGCGCCGACACGACCCGCCCCGTCATCCGTTACGGATGGACCGAGGACGGCAAATACCTGTTCTATATCCAGGACAAGGGCGGAGATGAGAATTTCCACGCCTATGTCATCGACCCGACAGACAGGATAGATGAATCTCTCGGCGTCCCTCCCGCGAGGGACCTGACACCTATCGACGGCATCAGGGTCGCCCTCTACGCGTTTCCCAGGAAGACTCCCGATATCATCTACATCGGCCTCAACGACCGCGACGAAAGGTATCATGATCTCTACCGCCTGACGATCTCCACAGGCGAGCGCGAGTTGATCTGGGAAAATACGCAGGGACTGAACAGCTTCGTATTCGATCTCGACGGCAACCTCAGGCTCGCCTCGAAAGAGACCGACGATGGAGGAAACGAATACTTCCGCGTCGACGGCAAGGACCTCACTTCGGTCTATGTCACGACAAACGAGGAGTCCGCGGGGATCATTCGTTTCCACAAGGACGGGAAACGCGCCTACATGGCTACCAACAGAGGAGACGAGAACGATCTCAGCCGCCTTGTCCTCTTTGACCCGGAAACCGGCAAGGAGGAGCTTATAGAGACCGACCCTGAAAAAGAGGTCGATTTCGGCGGGACCCTCTTCTCTAACGTAACCGATGAATTGATCGCCACGACATATGAAGGAGACAGGCTCCGCATATACTGGAAAGATAAAAAGTTCGAAAAAGCTTACAAGCAGCTTAAAAAAGACCTTAAAAAAGAGATCGGTGACGGGGACCTCTTCCTCGGTTCATCGACATCGGACGATCGCTATTTCATCGTCGCGGTTACGAGCGATATCAACCCCGGAGTCGCTTATCTCTATGATATGGAAACGGGAAAGACCGAATTCCTTTACAGGCCCCGCCCGGATCTTCCAAGCGAGCACTTGGCGAAGATGCAGCCGATAAAGTACAAGACCCGCGACGGCCTCACGATTCACGGATATCTCACCGTTCCCAAGGGTGTCAAGGCGAAGAACCTTCCCGTAATCGTCAACCCGCACGGCGGTCCGTGGGCAAGGGACAGCTGGGGTTATAACCCCGAAGCCCAGTTCCTCGCCAACAGGGGATACGCCGTCTTCCAGATGAACTTCCGTTCATCGACCGGGTACGGCAAGGCCTTCTTCAACGCCGGCAAGAAAAAATGGGGCGATGAGATGCAGCACGACATCACCGACGGGGTGCAGTATCTTATCGACGAGGGAATAGCCGATCCTTCAAAGGTGGCGATCTACGGAGGATCGTACGGCGGTTACGCCACCCTCGCCGGCCTCGCGTTCACTCCCGATATCTATTGCTGCGGTGTGGATTATGTCGGCGTCTCGAATATCCTGACCCTTCTGAGCTCCATCCCGGCGTACTGGGAGACGGCGAGGAAGTTCTTCGACGAACATGTGGGAAATCCCGAGAACCCCGAGGATATAGAACGCCTAAAGAGGCAGTCGCCTCTCTTCTCCGCCGACAAGATCAAGGCTCCCCTGCTCGTAGTCCAGGGCGGAAACGATCCTCGCTGCAAGAAGCCCGAAGCGGAACAGATCGTCATCGCGATGCGCGACCTCGGCAGGGATGTCGAGTATCTCATGGCTGACGATGAGGGCCACGGTTTCCTCGGCAGGGAAAACAGAACCGCGTTCAGGGTGGCGCAGGAAAAGTTCTTCGCCAGACATATAGGCGGACGCTACCAGCCAGATGTCCCCGATGACATCCAGGAAAGCCTCGATGGAATGTGGGTGCCTGTGGAGACTGTCGAGCTTACCAAGCCTGAAAGCGGGCTTGAGGAAGCGAAAAAAGCTCCTCTTCCCAAGGTCGACCCCTCGATCATCAAACCGGTAAAACTTGCCTACAAAGCTGTCACACAGATGCAGGGACAGGACATCGAAATAGAGGAATCCATGGTTCTGTCGCAGGCAAAGTTCGGTGAGCGGAAAGTCTGGCGGATGGTGTCGGAGCAATCGAGCGCCGCCGGATCGGCTATAGATACGATGATGGTCGATGCCGAATCGCTTCTGCCCGTATATCGCGGCCTGAAACAGGGCCCGGTCGCCGTGACAGTGAATTATTCAGAAACGGCGATCGACGGCAGCATAAACATGGGCGGCCGCAAGATGCCTGTCAAGATGGAACTCGATGCTCCCGTCTTCGGAAGCGACGCCGCCTTGAACATGGCGATATCGGCTCTTCCACTCAAGACAGGGTACAAGGTCACCTTCAGGACCTTCGATCTGCTGAGCCAGTCGGTCAATCCATTCTCACTTGAAGTCACCGGCATAGAGAACGTCACAGTTCCAGCCGGTTCATTCGAGGCTTTCAAGGTAGAGGTCCGCAGGCTCGACGGCGAGCCCGGCGGAGGGACATATTATTTTGAGAACTCCGCTTCGAAACTGATGGTAAGATCGGTCACCCAGCTCCCCGCTATGGCTGGCGGCGGTACGGTCACGACCGAGTTGTCCGGCATCGAATAAATGCAGGACCGGGACCCAGTCAGGACTCCCGGCATGACCGCGAAACAGTCAAGCCCCCTCCGGCACCCGGCCGGCAGGGGGCTTGACCATAATAATCTTTTTCATAATTAATAGTTGACGCCTATAAACAATTTTTGCATACTACTCGCAAGGATTTCAACATGGAGGTTTAAAATGAAAGAATTCTATCTTTGCAGTGAGGGAAAGTGCTGTCCCAGGGTCGTCGTCGAGGAAGAGATCGTTGTTATCACCGACGATGATGGCGGACAGGTCAGGCTGACGAAAGAGGAGATCCGGATCCTTTCGGAAAAACTCAAGTAGTAGCCTTTCCTTTCAGTACTGAAAAAAAGCCGGGGGTATCAAACCCCGGCTTTTTTTATCCTCTCGCTGGGGAAGAAGCGCCGTTTGCCAGAGAGATCACGACCTCACTCTGCTCGGCCGCCTTCTGAATATGCGCGATCATCCCTTCGATAGTATCGCTCTCGAGCCCGAGCTCCTCCATGATCTCTGCCGGTATATCCGTAGAGATCTTCCCCGACCATCCATGAAAACCGTTCCTGTTGCAGACCTGGTTGGAAATATATATACAGAGCACAAGCCCCCTGTCCCGTCCGGAGACAGTGCCGCTCTGGTGATGGCGCGAAACGGCGGTGACGATCCTCTCCGGCAGCTTCCACTTGTCAAGGAACTTGCCCCCCACCTCGCCATGATCCATTTTAAGTTTCGCCATTTCTATCTCTTCCAGAAGGACCTGCCCGGAGGAGGCCTCATTCCAGATCTCCTTCGATATCTCGGGGAAAAACTGATCGATGACAAGCATCCCGATATCGTGAAGCAGGCCTGTCAGATAGGCTTCGTCCTCTTTTACGCCGAAAACGTGGGGAAGGCGCGTCGAGAGGTATTTGGAAGCGTTGGCGACGCAGATCGAGTGCTTCCAGAATAAATTATGGTCCTTTCGCTGTCCTGCTACGTTAAAACTCTGGATGGCCGCCATCACGGAGACAAGCCGACCGATATCTTTAAGACCTATCCTGATGACGGCATCAGCGACGGTCGATATCTGCGTTCCCGAGGATGAATAATACGCCGAATTGGCAAGCCTGAGAATATTGCTCGCTATGCTCGGATCATTGGAGATCAGATTGGCGATCGAGTCGGTGCTGACGTTCTCATCCTGCAGAGCTTTCTGCATTATCGCCAGTATCTCCGGGATCGTCGGCAGGTTTTTCGCCGTACGCAGGACTTCTCTGAGCATCCTTCTGAAGTGCAGAGTCTTCATAAAATCCTTTCATTTACGATAACCTCTTATCGGCAACAAATATAGCCGGGCTTTAGCAAAAAATCGGCTTTGTGTAAAATTAAATTGACTGGAAAGCGGTGATGCGCTGGACTCCATCACCGATTTTTTGGATAATTTCGGGGTGTAAGCGCCGATGTGCATGGATTTTGCTGTCATGCTGATTAATTCACATCTTTGATAAACACGCGTGAAACACTTACTTAGAAGAAAATGGATGAGAGCGATGAAATTTGAAGATTCCAATGCGGAGAGATTCCGCAGGATCATTGCCGTAATAGCAATGATCGTAACTGTCTACTATCTGTACTGGAGGGTCACCGAGACCCTTAATCCAAACGCCCTTGTCCTCGCCTGGGCGCTCTACGGGGCAGAAATATTCGCCGCGCTTGTGACCTTTTTGTTCTATTTCACGGTGTGGAAACCTGTCAGCAGGAGTTCGAAAGAACCCCTGGCAGGAAAAACTGTCGATGTTTTCATCCCGACACTGAATGAAGAGATGAGTGTCCTGAGAAAGACGCTTCTTGCCTGTAACGACATAAAATATCCTCACAGGACTGTCGTCCTCGATGACGGCGGCCGCGCCGAATTAAAAACGCTCTGTGCGGAACTAGATATCACCTACCTCGCCAGACCTGAACACGAAGACGCCAAGGCGGGGAACCTAAATTACGGGCTGAAACATTCGCAAGCGGAGTTTATCGCTGTCTTCGACGCCGATCATGTTCCTCTGCCGCACTTCATCGACGCGCTGATAGGTTACTTCGAGGATGAAAGACTCGCCTTCGCGCAGGCGCCGCAGGAATTCTACAATATCGATTCTTTCCAGCACCGGGTCGACGCGGGTAAGAAATATATCTGGGCCGAGCAGAATCTCTTCTATTCCATCATCCAGCCGGGAAGGGACCGGTGGAACGCCGCCTATTTCGTCGGCAGCTGCGCCCTGATGAGAAGAAAAGCGCTTGATGATATCGGAGGTTTCGGCCGCAAGTCGGTCACCGAGGATATGCTGACGTCGATCAAGCTTCACGCGAAGGGTTGGTCTTCTGTATACCATAACGAACACCTCGCCTACGGCATCGCCGCCGAGACGATCCTTCCGTTCCATATTCAGAGGGTCCGCTGGGGACTCGGAGGATGGCAGGTATTTTTCAAAAAGAACCCGCTCTTTATCAGAGGACTCAGCTTCTCCCAGCGGCTCTGCTACCTGGCAAGCCTGATATATCCCTTCGAAGGATTTCAGAAACTTGTCTTCTACGTGATCCCCCCGATAACTCTCTTCACCGGGATCCTGCCGATGAGAGCGATGGATATCAACTATCTCCTTCATTTCGTCCCGTACTACGCAATATCTCTATTCGCGTTCAACGAGATGGGGCGCGGATTCGGCGGAGTGCTGATGCTTGAGGAATTCAGCATGGGCAAGTTCGTCACTTATATGAAGACCCTCGGCGTCTTCTTCCTTCCGAAACGTTCGCGGCAGTTCAAGGTCACGCCGAAAGGAGTCAAGTCGCTTGCTCCATACCGGCTGATGGCGCCGCAGGTCACCGTCATCGTGGTCAGCATAATCGCCATCGTCTGGGCCCTGGTACAGCTCGTATTTCAGCTCAGGAGCGATGAATTCATAATCGCCGTCAACTCCCTCTGGGCTCTTTATAACACCGGCCTCGGAATAGCGATCGTCCAGTACGCCAGGCAGAAACTGTTCCAGCGGCGCAGCGATTTCAGGATCCCCGATTCGGTCCCCGTGCTGTACAGGCTGGAAAACAGTGATAACCTCAGGCTAGCCGTTGCCAACAACCTCACGAAGGAAGGTCTTTCGCTCCTTTCGGTCGGTCAGATACCGGAGGGAAGCGCCCTCAAACTGGAGATCATCCTCCCGGGAAAGATGATAAAGGTAAATGGCAGGTCTGTTCACAATGAGAAAGTGACCGCCGGTGAAAGAGAACTCTGCCGCAGCGGCTTTATCTTTTCCGATGTATCGGTCGAAAAACAGGATGAGCTCTCCAGGTACCTCTATGAGTCGGCCGTCGTAAAGTTCCTGGCGGAATACTCGACGAGATACGAGACGTACCTTGAAAAGAGTTTCAGCAGACCCCGTGAATACAGAAAACGGGCCGGCAGATCATTGGCTTATCTCCCCGTTCTGATCCCCGAGAGAAACGGAGGATCGTCGTTCGGGGTGATCAAGGATATATCCACGAGCGGCTATCTCCTGGCATCCCAGCGCGCTTTCGACGCCGGTGAAGAGATCACCGTCGTCACGGTGCTTGGGACAGATACGATCTCTCTCAAGGGAAAGGTCGCAAGGGCCATAAGCAACGAGTCGGACGACTACCCTCTATTCCTCGCCGGCATCGACCTCTCGGAATCTCCGACGGGGGATATCGACGATGTTCTCGGCGTGGCCGAAAAAGCGGAAAAGCTGATCAGGATATGAAAGATCTGAAGATATGCTGAAAGACAAGAAGAATCTCATATGGATCATCCTCCTCTACGGCCTGGTAGTGACTGTCGTCAATATCGACTTTACCGCCGTATTCGTCGATGAGGCTTTCCATATCAATATGGGGCACCAGTTTCTCTCGGGAGATCCCTGCCCGGGATGCCCCTTCGCCACCGGTTCGGTACTGATCCACCCGGTGATAGTATCTATCGCCGATTCGATGGGCGGCTTGCGCGGGGCGAGAGGGTTGAACATCCTTCTCGGGCTGGCCCTGGTCTTCTGCATATATGTCACAGGCGCGAGGATGTTCAACGTAAAGACAGGCCTTATAGCGGCCTCTCTCTTCCTCTTCTCGGGACAGACCGCGTACCTGATGAAACTGGCCACGTACGACATGACAGCGGCTTTCCTTCTCGGATGCGGCTTCATGCTCGTAGTATTATCGATGGAATCAGGCCGCGGGACAAGTAGCTGCCTGATCCTTCTGTCGGGATCTATCGTTCTTTTCCTCGCCGCCGTGACTAAATACCTTATTCCCGTTTTCATCCCGCCGATCCTTATATATGTATGGTACAGGAAGGGTTTCGCGAGGACCCTGTTATGGGCTGCGATACCGATGCTTGTCCTTGCCGCTCTCTTTTATTTCTTCGCACCTTTCGCTCCCCGCGCTGAGGTGATCGGACAGATCAGGGACGTACAGACAGGGTCCCACGTATCTTTTATCAGGATGGCCGACTGGACCTTCCGGTGGATATCGCTTGCCTGGCTTCTGTCTGTCTTCGGGTTCTTTCATGAAAAACATGGAAAGACCGCTATCGTACTTTTTATCCTCTCCCTGCCGATCATACTTGTCCATCTCGTCACGAGGGCCGAACAGTCCGTTAACAAGAATGTCATCTATTCGCTCATCTTCCTCGCTCCATCGGCCGCTCTCGGCGTCGACAGGATCGGGAGCATGTTTTCGATGAGAAGCACAAGCAAGGCCCTCAGGCATTTCTTCACCGTCGCCGTGATCATAGTCTTCTGGACATACGGCATCTACAACCTCAGGTGGCTTGAAAGACAGTATCCCGACGTCCGCCCGATGATCGATTTTTTCGATCGCGAGGGATTCAACGGGATGAAGGTGGTAATGAACGGATGGGACAGCGACATCTATATCTATTCCCTCGGATCGAAATACCCCGACGCGGAATATATACATATAACCGAAGCGTTCAGGACTGATGATTCAGGCAGTATGACGGCGATCGACGTGGATTTTGTTGTCTGCGAAGACAATTATTACGGAAAGATGAATCCTTGCTCGGATTATCACGATTTTATAAAAGACGATTACAGGCAGCTCGAACATTTTCTTTTCGAGCTTTCATGGGGACGTACTGACACGAGGATCTTTGGAAGGAGATAGATCATGAGAAGATTTTTAAGCTTTGTGGCCCTGGCCCTTATACTTTCCAGCCTCGCCCCCCGGACGGCCGGGGCGATAGAAGGATACCGCGGTTCCACGTGGGGAGACCTCAGGTGGGATCTGCCCAGGGAATACGACAGCAACCTCCTGCTCAGAGGCTGGATAAAACAGGGGATCGACTGGAAGAGGTGGGGAGAGAATACCACGCTCAACACGTACGCGACCCTTCGCTACACTGTCGACACGGAAAAGATCGACTGGAACAATTCGATCGAACCTGGCGTCGGCATCTCGATCGAATCGTACAACCCGGCCGGGCTGGCGACGACCTTCGGATGCGAGTATATCTGGGAAAACAGGTTCCTCGACTCGGAATGGTCCGACCAGAAATTCGTAGTATATATCGGATGGTACGGTTTCTGGGACCTGAAGAAATAGAAGCTTTCCCGACGTAATGCTCCGGAATACGGCGGCGCTGAATATATATCGGCGCCGCCTTTTCGCGTCCTCTCTGGAAAAGATCCCGTGGCGCCGCGCGGCCTCTCGGCGCTCATCCGCCTTTGATAATGAAGACCCGCCCCGATAGAAAATCGCTTATCCATAGCGATCCGTCGACGGAAACAACGCCTTTAGTGAGAGAATAGACCGCGTCTCCGAACTGTCCTCTCATGAAGAATGAGACGTTCCCCGTGTCGAACCGCGTATCGCCATAGGGATAACTGAACTTATGAAGAAGGGTAAATTTTTCCTTTTCGGGATCGAAGATGTTGACGAAAAGAGTTTTTTCACCGTACGTCGTGACGACCAGCTGTCCGTTCCACTCGAAGATATTATCGGCGAACCCTTTGCCCGGGATCTTCCATATCTTCCCGTTCTTTTTCACTTCTCGAAGGTCGTTGTCGAGATGATCGATGACGTAGGGGACTCCCCGGCAGAAAGCGAGACGAAGGGGAGTCGTCCCCGCCTTGATCGTTGAGACCGAAAGGTCCTCCTTCGCTACGACGGTGATATCTCCCGAATCGAAATTGGCGATGTAAATATTATTCTCATCGAATACAAGGTCTGTCGAAGCGAGACCCGCCTCTGCCCTGCCGGTGAGCTTTCCGTTTTCAGGATCGATCACCTGCAATACCGAAAGCTCCTGATCGGTCTCTCCCGTTTTGACAAGATACAGCCTGTCCGCGGCCTTATCGTACCTGAGCACCCTCTGGGTCGTCTCCCTTTCGACCTCCTCGCCGAGCCTTATTCGCTTCCCCGGTTCGAAGAGCCTTATCTGATCTTCCAGGACTCCGAGAAACTGCTCCTCCCGGCCCCAATTATTCTGCGTGAAATAGAGCTTTCCATTCCTCCCTGTCACCATCTGCTGCGCCTGGCGGGCGATACGCCTGTCATAATACCCCAGGTCATCTGCGTCGATGGTCAGTATGCCGTTTCGAGCGTCCCATATATAGACCGTAGGCCAGTATGACTGGTGCGGTCCGTAGGAAAGATAGATATCACCCTCAGGGCTGTGGACCGCGGCGATAGGGAAATCGTAAGGCAGTTGTTGAAGCTCGAAAGAACCGTCCGGCCAGACCTCGGCCATTTGATCCTCGTTGTTGAAAACGATAAACGATCCACGCCCTGGCATCTCGATCAGATCTACCGGAGCCCATCCGGCATAGATCTTCCCCATCGTCCCGTCGCCTGGATCGAGCCAGGAGATCGCCGCCCCAAAGGTGCCGTTCACCGCGCTGGCTCCCCTTGGAAAATAGATGATGTTTTCGACGGGGTCGAATTCCATGGAGAACATATGCGGTATCAGGCCGGTCCCGGTGATCCTCCCGGTGAGCCTTCTCTTCTCCAGGTCGATCACGTCTATCTCGCTGAACGCCCAGCTGGCGACATACAGGATATCGTTTTCAAGATCGATCACCGCCGCGTCGTTCCCATAGGCGGGGATCATGATCTCCGCCAGCGGCACCTCTGCGCCGAACGACACGACATGGACCGAAGGATGATTGTCGTATGGAATATAGAGTTCGTTCCTCTTCGGGTTGTAAACGATACCGACCCCCTCGGTAAACCCTGGAAGGGGAATGATCACGTCAGCCCGGTCGTCTACGCCTATCCTCGCTGCCTCGATCACTTCCCTCTTCGCCGTCTCAGTGACTATGTACAGAGACCTCGTATCCTCATCGTACCCACCCAGATGCCACCTGCCTCCGCCGGAGAGGGAAAGCGGCCTCGAACCGATCTTCGCTCCAGTCCTTCCGTCGAACCGGAAGACAGCCGGATCGATCCCGTCCACGGCGATTATCTCTCCTGCCGGCCCGTCGGCGATGACCTTTCTCACCGGAGGAGGTGGAGTGGCGTTGAGATTTACGAGAGGTTCGCTCTTTTCAAGCCAGGGGAGCATCTTTATCTCTTTTCCAGAGGCGCCGCAGAACCCGATATCCTTGCTTTCCCTGCCGGCAAGAAAGACATTTCCCGTCCATTCATCGACGGCGATAGATTCATACTGAGCCGGAGTCCTGATCATCCTCGAAGACCTCATCTCGATATCGACGATATGAAAACAGTCGATGCCGATGAGATAGAGATTTCCCGATTGAGCGCTGATCGTCATCGACTCCGATTTCAGATGCTGGCAGGCGCGGCCCTCTATCGGAATATTGGTCATCCTGCCCGATGAGAGATCGATCACTGTCACCGATGAACTTAGCGTGTTGACCGAGATCAACCTGTGCCGGTGGTGATCGATCCGAAGAAGGACAGGCCCCGCGCCGTTGACCTCCTGCCCGACTTCGGCGAGAAAATCGACCTCGATGACGGTTTCTCCGGCGCTGATCTCGACGGCAAGCAACATGACGATCATCAGAATTATTTTTTTCATCGGCAGAATCTCCCGGCTTCTTTTCGGATCTACAAAAAACGGGGCCCAAGCCGCCAGGCTTCGCCCCGTCTCTACTTATCATACAGGCCCGGCTTCAGTTCCGGATCAACCCGTGGTCTTGTCCTCGGCGACTTTTTTAAGTTTATCGTTTGCCATGATCGCCAGCTCTACTCTCCTGTTGGCCCTGCGGCCCGCTTCGGTCTCGTTCGTCGCTACCGGCTGGATCTCTCCGTACCCTATCAATGTGAATCTCAGCGGATCGACCTGAACGGCGGCGAGCTGGGCCGCTACAGCCTCGGCCCTCTTGCGCGAAAGCTCCATGTTGTGTTCTTCCGATCCGGTGGCATCGGTATGGCCTTCGATGAGAATATTCGTGTCGCTGTATTTATTCAGGATCAGGGCGAGTTTTTCAAGCTCTGTCCTTGCCACCGGTTGAAGCGCCGCCTTGTCGACATCGAAGAGGATCCCTGAATCGAATGTGATCTTGATCCCCTCTCCCACTCTCTCCACCTTCGCTCCCTCTATATCCTTCTCTATCTCCGCCGCCTGCTTGTCCATATAATTTCCGATATACATCCCGGCTGCTCCGCCTATGGCTGCTCCGAGTATCGTCCCCATCGCCGTATTACCGGCTTTCTTTCCTATCGCCGCCCCTATTGCCGCTCCGGCAGCTGTCCCTATCGCCGTCCCCTTCTGGCTGCTCGTCCAATTGCATCCCGTGGCGCCAAACAGGCCAAAAACCAGCGAAACAACGAGAATCGACGCGGTCATTCTTCTCATGGATGATCCCTCCTTATCAATACATTCCCGATCCGCCCCTTTAATCACCCGGGCTGACATAAACAGGTTTCTCCTGTCCGACGGCCCTGGCGGGGGGTGATCGTGATTCTAGCAGCAAGGGGTATCAATTGACAGATTTTTTTGATCGATGTGTGTCGAAATCAGATCGATCCAGTCTAACAGGTATACGGAGGCCTTCAAGACAGGCATCCGTTACGCGCCAATAAATCATTTTTTACAGTCACTCATAACGGGGGGCACAAGATGAATCGCTGTAAATCGATCTTTCTTTTCGGGATTATTTTCGTGTTTATCGTCCTTCCCGTCGGAGCGCTGGCCCAGAAAACGCTTTCGGGCACGATAAGCTCCGACTTGACTCTGACCACCTTCGGCGGCAGGATCTACCGCGTCACAGGATCGGTCACCGTCACCGGTGGAGCTGTCCTGACGATAAATCCAGGAGTCGTTTTGAAATTCGACTCGAGCCGTTCCCTTACGATAAGCGATGGAAGACTCGTCGCGATCGGCAAGAACGAGCCTGATTCGCTTATCTATTTCACCTCTATCAAGGATGATAACGTCCCTCCGCCGGGAGACGATACGAACGGGGACGGCAACTCTACCGTACCCGACAATCACGACTGGCAGTATATACGCTTTACTGACAATGCCGACGACAGTTCGATCCTGCAGTACTGCCAGATACATTTCGGCGGGTACGGATCGAGCGGTAATATAACCTGCGAAAACGCCAGCCCCACTATCGAGGACTGCGATATCTTCGCCGCCTATTACGGAGTCAAATGCACAGGCGTATCGGCTCCCGTCCTGAGGAATACGGCGATCAACGCGATGACCGATTGCCCGGTGGCGATAGAGATAACGGCCAACCCGGTATTCGACAACCTTGCTTTCGAATCGGTCTCCGATAACGGATTCGACGCTCTCGGGATCCTCGGCGGAACGCTTACAGGGTCGAACCGCATCTCGATGCGCGGGGCGACTCTCGGCTCAATCCCCATCGACAACCTCGTCTATATCCTGCTTGACGATGTCACAGTCGCACCGGGAGGCAACCTTTCGATCCAACCCGGAATCGTCGTCAAACCGAAAACGGGCACCGATATCATAGTCCAGGGGACATTGACGATGAACGGGACGGCCGATCCGGACAGCCACATCGTCTTCACCTCTTTCAAGGACGATAATTACGGGACTCCCAACGACACGAACAACGACGGGTCGATAACCGCGCCGTCGCAGGGAGACTGGGGAAGGATCGATTTTCAGCAGGGCAGCATGGGGTACGTGACATACTCCGTGATAAAGTTCGGCGGCAACAACACAGAGGGGATCGTGAGAGCGTACAACGCCGATCCGTTCATAATAAGCAACGAGATATCCGACACTTATTTCGGAGTAGAGCTTGGAGGCACGTGCCAATCTTACGTGCTGAGCAACAATATCAACAACTGCTCTCTCACGCCAGTCCTGATGTCGGTATCGGCCGACCCGGTATTCGCCGGAAATACATTCACGAACAATACAATCACCGCCGTGGGGATCACCGGAGAGGTGGTAGGAGTAAACTCCCTTCTTAAAGTCCGCACCGTCGCGGGATACGAGAATATAACTTACTGGCTCGAGAACAACCTCACGATGTCGATAGGGGCGAGACTGAGGATAGAACCCGGGGTGGTCCTTAAATTCAGAAGCACGAGGCCCTGGATCACGATAGAGGGAGGCCTGAAGGCCGACGGCACTGCCGACAGTATGATCGTATTCACTTCGCAGTATGACGACGATCATGGAACCCCCGCCGATACCGAGGGGAACGGGACCGCTACGACTCCGGATCACGGAGACTGGCGCAATATCAGGTATACGATGACTTCGGACGACGCGTACTCGAAACTCGATCACTGCGTCATCGCTTACGGCGGATATGATGGAAGCGACAATTACAAGGGAGCTCTCTGGTGCAACAGCGCTTCACCGCCGATAACGAACTGTTATTTCAACAGCAACAGGACGGGGATCCGCACCGATGGCAACTCCGCTCCGCTGATCGAAGCGAACGATTTTTTCAACCACGACTACATACCGCTCGCCACATCGGTCCTTGCCGACCCGGATTATGTCGACAATACCTTCACGCAGAACAAGTATCACGCGGTAGGCATACTTTCCGAGACCATCTCACAGAACGCGACCCTCGAGAGGATCGAGGTCGGCGGGCCGCCGCAGTTCTCTGAATATTTCCCCTATATCCACCTCGGCACCCTTACAGTCGGATCGGGGACGATCCTGACCGTGCAGCCGGGGATCGTCGTCAAGAACATCAGCACTGTTCTGTCAATCGATGTCAACGGCGGACTCAGGCTGCAGGGCAAAGCCGATCCGGACAGCCAGATCGTATATACCTCGATCATGGACGATTCATACGGAGGAGACTCCAACGTCGACGGGTCAGCCACATCCCCCGATTCGGATGACTGGTCGGGAATAAGGTTCAACAGCACGACCATCCCCTCTGAAGCGATCGTCGAATACTGCCTCTTCAGGTTCGGAGGGTACAGCCCCGTCATAGACTGCCAGTCCGCGTCGCCGACGATCCAGAACAATGAATTCGAGATTAACAGATGGGGGATCAGGATACAGAACGCTTCGAACCCGGTGATCTCGAACAACCTGTTCAGGCTTACCAGCAGGTTGCCGCTTCTTAAATCTGTCCTGGCAAATCCGGTCTTCTCGGGAAATATGTTCGATAACAACTCGTATGACGCCCTCGGTCTTATCGGAGAGGATATCGCCCAGGACCTTACGGTGCATAAATGGGATATCGCGGGATTTACCAATATCACCCGGATACTTGTCACCGGAGAGCTGAATATAAACCTCGGGGCGAAACTCACCATCGAACCTGGGGTCGTCATCAAGATGGGAGCGCGCTACCCCTATACGGTCTACCCGCAGGGAATAAATGTCCAGGGAGGACTCGAGGCAATAGGAACCGAGAGCGAGCCGATCGTCTTCACCTCGATCCTCGACGATGAGCATGGAAACCCGCTCGATACGAACAACGACGGATCGCTTACCTGGCCCGATAATTCCGACTGGTACAATATCGAGTTCGATGACGTCAGTACTGACCATCTGAACAGGATCGAATACTGCGACTTCTACTACGGGGGCGGCGGGCACCTGGGAGCGATAAATATCATTACCGCCTCTCCGTCGATATTGAACTGCAACTTCTATAAAAACGAATATTACGGCATCAGGATCAGCGGCGACAGTTCTCCCTCGGTCGACTCCTGCCTCTTCGATTACAACCAGAGGACTCCGATCGTCATGTCCCTCATGAGTGATCCGGCTTTTTCAGGAAATCACTTCAACGACACGAACGGCTTCAGCGCGCTCGGGATCATCGGGGAGACGCTGGCGCAGGACGCTCTCTGGAAGAGAAGGAATGTCGCCCAGACGGAGAATATCCCGTACGTACTGACGTCGAACCTGACGGCCGGGTTGAGCTCGATCCTCAGAATAGAACCGGGTGTCGTTATAAAACCTCTCGCCAGCACGAAGATAACGGTGCAGCGCGGCCTCGTCGCCGAGGGAAAAGCCGACCCGGAAAGCCTGATCGTCTTTACCTCGACGCTCGACGATTTTTACGGTGGAGATACCAATAACGACAGCACATTGACAGACGGCTCCGGCAGCCGGTGGGATCATATCCAGATAGATAACGAAGCTATCGACGACAGCGTCCGTTTTGATTATTGCGTCTTCCGGTACGCGGCAAACAGCACTACTTACGGAGCGCTGAACGTGACGAACGCGAACCCGCAGATCGATCACTGCATCTTTTCGAAAAACGGTGTCGGCATCAACTACAACGGCGCCTCCGGAGACCCGGTAAAGGGAAGAGTCGAGAACTCAGATATCTTTGACAACACCTATTTCGGCATCAAAAACACCGGGATGAGTTTTACCGTCCGGGCGCAGGACTGCTGGTGGGGCGATGATACGGGGCCTTACGACCCGTCGGACGATACCGGCTCGGGCGGCTTCTATAATCCCGGCGGTCTCGGTGACAACGTCACCGATATGGTCGACTATTCCGGATGGCGCAGCGACGGAGCGGGGAACTACCTTCTTGGCGACGTCAGCCTCAACGGCGAGATCCGGGCGTTCGACGCATCCCTCGTCCTGCAGCATGTGGCTCTCCTGATAACCCTCGATCCGTTGCAGGAGGTGATCGGCGACGTCACCTGCGAAGCGGGCCTCAGCGCCCTCGACGCTTCATATATCCTCAGGTATGTCGCCGGGTTGATATCGTACTTCCCCTGCGCCTTCAATTCCATAGAAACGGCTCCCCGTCCTGAGCTTCTCGCTTCCGGGCCGGAGCAGGAATTCCCCGGCCTTGAGAGGGGAGATTTCGAAGTCAGCCTGCCCTCGTTCACGATAGACCCGGGAGGAACGGCGACGTTTCCGATCAATGTCTCAGGGAGCGGAGAACTGCTCGGTCATGAGTATATCCTCTGTTTCGATCCGGAGCAGGTCAGCGTCAGCGAGGTGCGCCTTACCGATCAGGCTGACCGCGCCATCCTGGCGTGGAATGCCGGAGAAAAGGGAAGAGTAAGGATCGCGGTCGCCTCAGCCGCCATTCTTCCAGTGGAGGCGGCGGTAGAGATAACCCTTCGCGCCGGTGACCGATTGATCGCCGGAGAGGGAGTGCCTGTTTATTTCGCCCTTGCAAGGCTGAACGAGGACGATTACACCGACACGGCAGGTTCAGTGACAGGGAACAACGACCACGGCTCGCTTCCATCGGTATACGGCCTCGACCAGAACTTCCCCAACCCGTTCAATCCGAGTACATCGATCAGGTATTCGATCCCCGCGGGAAGCGGCGCGCTGACTCGCGTCGTCCTGAAGGTATACGACGTATCGGGACGGCTTGTCAGGACGCTGGTCGATGAGGAACAGGCGCCCGGGATTATAAACGTCACGTGGGATGGTCTTGATAATAAC
Source organism: Candidatus Krumholzibacteriota bacterium (assembly GCA_016932415.1). Classification (NCBI taxonomy): domain Bacteria; phylum Candidatus Krumholzibacteriota; species Candidatus Krumholzibacteriota bacterium. The sequence goes on along the minus strand of JAFGCX010000018.1, from coordinate 133,736 downwards.
GGAAAGAGAGTGGTCAGCGGAGTCTATTTCTACTCCATCGAGGCTGGCCGCTTCAGGGATTCGAAAAAAATGATACTTATGAGGTAGCTGGATGGCTGGCTCCACGATCGAACCAGCTGGAAAGGAGAACGTCATGCTGGCTACGGATCTGAAAAGAAAGAAGATGAAAAAGGCGAGCGGCTCGCTGCCCCGGGAGCACTGGAAGATAGCCCTGCCGCCGATGACTGCCATTATCCGGGTGGCCATCTGCGCGGGGCTGCTCCTCGGGATCTGGCCCGCTTCGGTATCGGCGATCGCGGTTGATGTCACCGAAGCAACAGGGAGCGTCGGAGATATCGTGACGATAGCGATAACGACTGAAGATATTACCGGCGAAGGAGTCTATTCATACGAATCGACTGTCACATGGTACGCATCGAGCGCGTCGGCCACTGAAGTCGTCGTCACGGGGACACTGACAGAGTCGTGGGGCAGCCCGACGATCAATATACAGCCGGGGGGGATCGATATTGCCGCCGCCGGGACACTTCCTCTCGCCGGAGAAGGCACTCTGGTTGTCATAAGATTCCTTCTCGGACCGGGAACAAGTAATACGAATCTCTACCTGGACAGATTCGTCTTTAACGAGGGCTCACCCCCGGCGACCCTCTCGAACGGTTTTCTTACCGTCAACGCCCTCCCTTCAACGAGCATCTCACCCAACTCCGGAGAAGTCGCGGTGGGAGACAGCATACCGTTCTCCACTACGGGAGGCACTCCCCCCTATACGTACGGTACGACAGACGGACTGATCGGCGATTTTGCCGGAACGAACTACCTTAAGGGAATATCTCCGGGAGAGGTGTACGCCTACTCCGAAGATGACGCGGGGATATCGGACACTACGACAAGTCCTATACTCATAAGGGCGGTCAAACTGAGCGCCGGTGTCGAAGCGGCGCTTGCCGGCGAGACGATACTTGTGCCTGTCTATATTACCGACCCTTCAGACTATGATATCAAGTCGGCGGAGTTATCGATAAGCTATGACGACGAGCGCCTCACGGCGAAGGGGATCGAACTCTCCGGCACTCTCGTCGAGGCAGCAGGTTGGGCCGCTCCTGAATATAACCTCACCGATGGAAAGATCACCCTGTCGATGGCCGGCGTCACGAGCCTTGCGGGCCCCGGAGTGCTTATATACATAGAATTCACGGCGGCGTACGTCTCGTATTCGGGAAGTACGCCGCTGACCCTGTCGAACGGGATGTTCAACGAGATATATCCTCCCGTCCATGAAAACGGCTCCGTCTATATCACCACACTTCCCGTTATAACGGTATATCCCGACGGGGGAAATATAGTCGCCGGGGATATACTCGAGTTCTATACCACAGGAACAGTCACCCCCCCTCTCGACTGGGGCGTGATCGATCCTGCCGTCGCTGAGATCGACCCTTCCGGAACCTTTACCGGCCTGTCGGCCGGAACTACCCGCGTCTTCGTGACTGACGATATAGGAGCGACAGATACGACCGGGGTAATAACTGTCTGCGGTCTTTATGTCGTCGTGGAGGATTTTACCGTTCATACCGTTTTCCCTACGGCGATACCCGTATCGCCCGACCGTGACGTCACGGGGATGGGGATATTCGGGTACGAGATGATCCTCAGTTTCAACCCGATGCGAGTCGAAGTGGAAAGCGTCACCAGCATTGGAACGATGTCTGAAGGATGGGGCGCCCCCGTCATCAATACCTCGACTCCGGGGGAAGTTATCGTTGTAGCGGCGGGAAGCGTTCCTCTCGAGGGTACGTTGCCCTTTTTCATATTAAATCTCGTCGGGATACCGGGAAGCGAAGGGACTTCTTCATCGCTTGACATAAGCAATATACTGTTCAACGAAGGAGAGCCATGCGCACTTCCCGTCAACGGAAGCGTCGATATAGTCACGGGATCGAACGGGGAGATCCCCGCCGCTCTCGATCTTTACCAGAACTATCCCAACCCCTTCAACCCCGCGACGACGATAAGATACAGCCTCGCCAGGGAGGGCAGAGCCACTCTGCGGATATTCTCCCCCTCCGGCCGGCTGATAAGCACCCTGGTCGACAGGGTCCACCAGCCGGGGATCCTTTACCAGGTCGACTGGAACGGAACGAACGGGGATGGGGAAAAAGTCTCCAGCGGCATATATTTCTACCGGCTTGAAGAGGGCAGCGACTCCGTCGTAAGAAAGATGCTCCTTTTGAGATGATATCGATCCCGATTTTGTGATAACGCGGAGATGATAACAGAACGGTCCCCGTTTTTTGAGAACGGGAACCGTTCCGTTTAGAGTTGATCACGCCTTACAGTACCGCAATCAACAGGTGAATCTGATTATCTCATAAGCACTACTTTTTTCGTCTCGACATAATCACCGGCCTTCAGCCTGTAAAAATATATCCCGCTGCTCAATCCCGAGGCTTTCCATTCGATCGCCGATTCTCCCCGCGGATATGGCCCATCGGCCAGTGTCATCACCAGGCGTCCGGAGACGTCGAAGATCTCAAGGCGGATATTCTGTTTTTCGGGAAGGTAGAACGAGATCCTGGTCACCGGGTTGAACGGGTTCGGCAGGGCCGGCCTGAGGATGATTTCGTCGATCAACCCGCCGGGTTTCAGGCGTCGTCCGACGAACTTGACGCAATCAGACGCCTCGAAAGGAGTCCCGTCGAAAAGCATGCCTGTCAGCGTAAGCACCTTCTCTTCGCCGGCATTCGGGATACCATCGACGGCAATGGCATCGGCGATCTCAAGATCCCTGAAATGAAGGATCATATCAAGATATCCATCGGCCCCTTCCGTCGTGCACTCGCATGGCATCCATCCAATGACCGGCCGTGAGACATCCTCGAAACTGCACTTCTTCCTGTACACGGGGCTGACCCCTTCAAGTTTCAGCGAGGCTGGATCGATCAGGTGTACGTCGAACTCTTCGCTTCCGAGGATCGCCACGGGAAGCATCCCTCCCTTTCTCTTGCCCCTGCCCTTAGATTCCCCGAAGAGCTTCACGTTAAACGGATTGGGACATGAACAGGGACGGATGTCGAGAAGGTTCAGCGTCGGCTGCGGCATCGATAAGAGCCAGTGGATCTGAGTCTCCCTGCCGGCCACGCCTGTGCGGAAGATGAGGCTGTCAGCTTCGCTATATGCGCAGAACGACTTGAATCCTTCCTCCTGTTCGCAATCAGCGTTTATCCAGAGGATCTGGCCGTACGGCACGTTCACCGGTTCGCTAAGTCCAGCCCGGCAGGGATCTATGACAACCCCTGTCGCCGGGCCACGCACGGGAGTCTCCCGTCTGTCAGACCCGGTTACCGGATCGCGATCAAGATCGATCCATTGTCCGTTGAAGAGGGCCTGAGCCTTTGCCGCGTTATCCAGCATGCCGTCAAGACCTTCTCCCGCCACGAGAGCCACGTAAAGTACCAGTGATTCCCCTGGAAGCAGAATCCCGAATCCACCCGTACTGAGAAGCATCCGGTAGTCCGATGGGATTGAGACGTCAGGGTCATAACTGTTTTTCGACATCAGCTCGTAACGCTCAAAATCGTTGGTCGGATCTCCACCGTTTTCAAACGGCTGATCTCCGCTGAAGATATGAAACGAGGTCATTCCGGCTTTCGCCGGGGCCTTGATCCCGAGAGGGTCGGTGGTATGTCCCAGGATCATCGCGCCAAGATAACCCGTGGTCAGCCCCCCGTCGCCATCGACGTCATATATATACGCCAGGTCGACAAAGGCCGGACCTATTTCGGAGCAAAGCGTACCCGTCCATCTGCCGCTGGCGTCATCAGCCCAGAAATTGCTCCAGCTCCGGGGACCGGCATCGCCGTCTATAAGTAATCCGAGATAAAGATCCTCAAGGGGAACATTCCCGATATTGGTTATCGTATATTTGAATCCTACGAAATCGTAAAATTCCTCATCCTCCCACTGATAGCTTTCCTGCCGAAGCATGACATGCAGTGGAGTATGTTCTGGGTAATTTGCCGTTGCTTCCGGCTGGTCATCGGTGCACCAGCTGCTGAACATCTGTCTCGATATGGCGGCGTAGTCCTCGTCGATCATCCCGTCAAGGTCGTTATCATGGCCGTCCAGCCAGTCCTCGTCGATCATTCCATCCATATCATCATCAGCCCCGGGTGATGGAAGCCTGCTACCGCCCGGCGCGTTTTCAAAGCTGCTGTAGATCCTGTCTATCGGATCTGCCGTCGGCCTGAATTCCATCTCGTAAGCTGATGTGGAAACGGCCGGCATGCCGTTTACCCTGGCGCCGACCCACAACCCTCCTATATAGAGATATTCGACCCCGCTGTTTGCCGGCCACTGGGCCGATGGGAATTCGCTTGTCGGAAATGAAGAACCCGGATATGAACCGAAGATCCCCCAGTTTCCAGTGTGTACCTGAAGGTTTCCCGCGTTATGGATACCGGTTCCGTCGAGGACGAATACCCTGTCTATCGCGCCACCGCCGCCTTTATCAGGCTTCAGAACAGGCGATTCCCTCCCATCGATCGGAGTGTGAAAGGCAAGAATCGCCGCGAGAAGGAATAATCCGGCGAGAATACGAGTATGTACGCGCATCATGATCCTCCTTTTGTCAGTTGGCTGTGCCGGTATTATAGCACATCGAACAGAAGAATTCATCGAATTTATGGTGGGGTATTTTGTCGAGGTGAATATTTTTCTCTCCCTTACGGCTTAAAAATAATATCCGGACAGGCGGTTGTAAAGCCCAAACCCAATTTTCTTGAAAAAGAAGCAGATATATGATAACATCTATTCCGTTAAAATTTACCGGTTCGAAGCGGGTCCGGGAATAGAAACTTCACACAAAAGAAAATATGCTGACAGCGATTTCCTGGTCTTGCCACCTGCGACATTCGGCCATCGCCAAAGGAGGTCCCCTGTGAAATACTGCCAACGCCCTCTCCGGCTCATGGCGGCGCTGATCATTGCCGCCGCTCTCTGCGCCGGGATAGCGGTCAGCGCTTCCGCGGGCCCGACTGAAGTCAAGGTCGGCCAGGAAGCGAGGATCGTCCTTCATATCTGGGATTTTGGGCCGCCCGATACGGTGCACGTCTTCGGAGATTGCGATATTCTATTCTCCGATCCGTTTCCCGATCCGCTCGATCCGGAATTTCTTATTATCGAGACAGAGATCATCGCCCTCGACCTCAAAGGTCCCGGCATAAAGGTGGGGCTGAATGACGGGCTCCCATCGCCGGGCAAGGTCAAGCCGCTCACTCCCGGGATCGATTTTCCCGCCGAAAGTTTCTTCGATGTCTTCTTTCAGATCGAGCTCGACGGGATGCCTGGCGATACGCTGGTGACATACGCGCCTATCCACATCTCATCGATCATCGATCAGTGGCCTCCCTACTTCGAGAATTATGAATCGGATCCGATGATGCCGCCGGTGCCGGTCTTCAGAAAAGACGGGATCCAGGTTGGAGAATTTCATTACATAACAGAAGAGATACGCCCGTACTATGCGCCCCGCGCGCACCTGCACGTTCCGACCGCCTATATGTCCGACGTCGCTGTCGCCGAGCATGACGGCCCGATGGAAGGAATGATAAAGCTCTCAACGTCAGTGTCAGGCTGCAAAAACTGCGAGATCCTTGAAGCTGTCTTCGCGTACCGTCATGAAGGCGATACAGGGCCGTTCACCGATTTCTGGATCGATCCGGAGGGATGGGGGCCCGGATACAAGACGATATATCCTCTCGGCCCAGGCGACGGTTTCTGCGGATATTTCGATCCGGGATCGGAGCCGTTCGAGGGACAGGTAGTCGAGTTCGAATCGCGCCTGTTCGTTCCTCCCTACGGATATCTCAGGGACACCGTCATCGTCTTTGTCGATCCTACTCCGCCGATCCCTGAATTCGAGAATTTCGACGAGGACTCGGTCGGTAATTTCGCGATCGACTCATTCTTCGATATCACCTACAAAATAGATGACGAATTCTTCTCTCCCGGCACCGCCGAACTGTTGATCTACCCGATCTCCTTCGAATATCACAGGGACCTGACGGAGATCGACCAGCTCGGACTCGGAACCGATTATGATTCGACCTCCTGCGCGCCGACCGCGGCAGCTTCGTGTCTTAAGTATTTCGCCGACAATGGCCATGGCGAGCTGGATAATCCAAACGGCGACGAAGCAAAACCTGAGCAGAGCGGCGAGGAAATGGCCCGCGAACTCCAGGACGCGATGGGCACCGATGAGAACGGCACGACTCCGGACGGGATGGTCTCGGGGATCGAATCGTATCTCGAAGGCCACGGACAGTCGGGATGGTCTGTCGAACACGGCGAAGTCTCCGACGCGACCGGCCTGGGAGAGATGATCCGCGAATTCGAATCGGACGGAGAGGACATTCTCATGCTCGTCCAGGATACGACAGCGGCTGGAGATACGATCGGGCATGTCGTCACTCTCGGTTCGGTGACGACTACCTATTACGAAGCTGTCAATCCGCCGCCGGCGACGGGCAATACCGATACCTCCCTCGATTTCATGGATCCATGGGGAGGCGGAAGCACCGAAGACAACGATTACGAGACGGGAGAGAATGACGAGGGACAGACGACCCTCGAAGGTTACGACCTCGACGGAGCCGGAGGGGATGGCTGGGTAAGCGGCTATATTAAGGTCTCTCCTCCCGAAGATGGCGGATCGTCACCTCCGATCGACAACGCTTCGTTGAGATCGGGATGGATACAGGTCGACACCGGGATCGCCCATGGAAACGGAATAATCGATTTTCTCACCTGGGATACGACTCCTTTCGCAGGCGGACTCTACCTTATGGAGATCGTGACGACAGACGACCAGGGGATCACCTGCCGCGATCTGAGGCTCGCCGGTATCCCCGCCTATACCGTTGACGACGACTCTCCCTCTCCTCCGTTCAAAACGAACCTGAGAGGGTCTTACCCGAATCCTTTCAACCCCGCTACGACGATCGAGTATTCGCTCGAAAGGGAGACGAAGGTCACCCTCGTGATCTATGACGTCTCCGGCCGAAAGGTCAGGACTCTCCTTTCGGCCAAAACTGTCGAGGCAGGAATACACAGGGTCGACTGGGATGGAAAAAACGACAAGGGGAAACAGCTTTCAAGCGGGATATATTTCTGCAAGTTCCTCGCCGCGGGACAGGTGGAAGCGAAAAAGCTGATTCTTCTGAGGTAACTGGCTTGCCGGCAGATGCCGGACAGCAACGAATCTCCCCGGCCGCGACCAGAGCAAGGATCGCGGCCGGGTCTTCTTCTATCTTTTTTCCGCTACGACGAGAATCGCGGTCGATAGCACGGGCAGTCGGCAACTGTCTTTTCTGAAGATGGTCGATCGCAGGGTCCTTTTCAGCCAGCTCCATCTCACGACATCCATCGGAGCTGTCACATAGACATCCCTTATGATTTCAAGACCGCTCTCCCGGAGTTTTCCGATGATCTCCCTTTTCGTATATATCCTCGCCCTGGCATACCGGTCGTGGATCGCGCGGGGAAGCCAACTGAAAAACGGGATCCTGTTCCACGGCAGAAGGGGCAGATCGGCGCCATGCGTCTCGAATATCCACCACCTGTTCGGAACCGATACGGCCAGTATGCCCCCCGGCTTAAGGACCCTTGCCAGTTCGCAGAGAACGCGCTTTTCATCCTTCACGTGCTCGAGGACTTCGAATGATACGCAGTAATCGACAGATGAATCGGAAAGAGGTATCGAGTATCCATCGTAGCGGATCGGAATGATTTTTCCCCCGAGACCTTTCCTCTCCGCTTCGATCCTGAGCTGGCGAAGGTGGCTGATCCCTATATCGACGCCGGCAAGGAGGGGAAAATCCTCCGCGAAAAGGAATGTCTGGGCTCCGTTGCCGCAGCCGAAATCAAGGAAGAGCCCGCCCCGGGAGGGGGACAGTGAGGACACAAGCCTGTACCTGCGACTTATAATAAGATCGCCTTCATCGGCCGGTTTACCGGGAGCGAGATTGGCCGGGATATCTGGATCGTAAACTCTTTTACGCAAATCTCTCTCTATTCGACGCGGGGGGCCTATGGCCCCATGAACATCAGGCCTTCACTGTCGAGGAAATTCGTAGCGTCTTCAGTGTTCAACATCTCCATCTGGCCGAATTCGGCCTGGAGGATCGCGTAGTGGCTCTGTTCCATGCTTGCCATGTAGAGAAGGATCGATTTCGCGTTTGAATCGGATGTCTTCGCGGCGAGGTCGGCGTAGAACTTCTGCGCGAGCTGTTCCGCTTTCATCGCTACCTGAAAGAGTTCCTTCAGCGTCGATTCCCTCCCAAGCACTTCGTCTATCATCGGGACGATCGAGTTTTTGGGGAGGGCCAGGTCGACATCGGGTGACTTTTTCCTGTATACCTCTGTCAGGATCTGCTCATGCTTCTGTTCCTGGGAGATGAGAAAATCCATCTTTTCCTTCAGATCATCGGTCTCGACCATATCTTTCATCTTCGTGTAGAGCTTGACTGCGTCGATCTCGGATTTTATTCCGATACTCAGCACTTCCAGGGTAGTAAGATCTCTTTTCTTTTCCATACTCTTTCCTTTCGGCAGGTATTTTCGATCTTCATCGATCTCATCGCCCCATCCCTGGAGCCACGGGAGTATTCTCTCATATAACCGCGTCATTATCAAGGAGAGTTGAAGGCAGGGTCCTCCCGGCTGATTGAATTATCAGGCCTATCAGACTTTATTCTTTTCAACAGCAAAGGTCCCGCCCCGGGCTTTCCGGAGCGGGACCTTCCATCCCCGCGTCATCACCACACCAGAGATCCTGGTTCTTATCTGTCATTCCCTCCCGCGATGGAATCGGCCGGGTTTATCGAGGCTATGCTTCCCGTCGCTGTTGCGGCGGATTCCGGTACTGTGAGCGCGGCTGCCGGAGCGCTTTCTTCCACTCCTGCCACCTCCCAGCCCGGGATACTTTCGGCGAAAGAGGCGGCGAGAGAGACTAGATCGATACTTTCCCTGCCTGGATCCTCCACGACCCCTTCCACGCGAAGCTGGTTCTCATAAGCCTTTTCATAAGATTCATCGATCTTGACCGCGGAGGCATACGCTTCGGCGGCAGCTTTGAAATGACCGGTGTGCTCGAGCGCCATTCCGAGATTGTTCTGAAAGACTGCGATATCGTCCCTGAGCTCGGTAGCGCGGGCGAGCGGCGCGAGGGCCTCATCGAACCTGCCTTCCTCGATAAGTATCAGGGCAAGATTGTTCATCGACCACGCGTCATTGATATCGATGACGATCGCCCGGCGGTAGGCGTCGATCGCCTCTTCGCTTCTGCCGAGCTGGTGGCAGGCTCTTCCCTGAAGCCGGAAAGCGTCGTTCGATCCGCTGTCGATCTCGAGCGCCCTGCCGGTGGTCTCGAGCGACTCGAGAGGCCGTCCCGTATCAAGAAGGACCCTGCTCATGCCAAGCCAGCTTTTTACATGGTTCGGATCGAGCCGGATGGCAGTCTGAAAACCCCGTTCAGCCGTCTCGTAATCTTTTGCCTTCCATGCCGATAGACCCAGCATGAAAAATCCCCACGGGTTCTCGCTCTTGCGATCGGTATAATAACCGAACAGTTCAGTCGCTTCGGCATACCGTTTTTCAAAATACGCTTCCTCTGCTTCTTCATAGGAGACTTCCCGGTCAGCGGCGCTGACTCTCTCCGCCTCCGGCTCTGCTTCTTCAATCGCGGGCGCGATGGCGGCGACTTCCGGCTGCTCAGCCGTTGCCCTCTTCGCCGGATCATCCCTGGTGATCCTTTCGACCCTGATCCCCCTGCTGCTCTTTCCTTCCTCGTTTCCACAGCCTGACAGCGCCATGGATATGACAAGCATCACGATGCATGCTACGCCGGCTACTGCTCTCCTCGTTCTTCCAGACGTATTCAACATTGTGACCCTCCTTTCAGGTTTTGCCCTTCCCGGGCGTTGACTCCTTGACCGTTCCTGTACCTTTAGCAGGGCAAGCGGAAGGCCAGCGAAGGGAAAGCAATTGATGCCAGTCGTATCTTGTTATTTTACAAATGGATGAAAAGCGAAGCAAATCGCGGCGGGGAAAAAGACGTCTCCTTTTGTGTCCATTTGGACACTTATTTGATCACAGAAATGTGTCCCCATGGACACATGATTATTTTCTTTTGATATTATGCCGTCTCATGATCTTGAGAAGGCTCGAGTGATCTGCCAGGCCGAGTTCGGCGGCGGTAGTCGTGATCTGCCAGCCGTTTCGCTCAAGGGCCGAAATGATTATCCGGCGCTCTGATTCCGATTTCATCTCCTGAAAAGTCCGGGGCCCCTTCCCGGCCGGGCCTCTCCCCGCCACTTCCGCCGGAACGTGGCCGATCTGTATCAGGCCGGCATCGGAGGCTATTATCATCCTCTCGATAATATTCCTCAATTCGCGTACATTGTTCCGTTTCCAGTCGTACCGGGAAAGAAGATCGAGGACCCCATCGTCAAGCTTCTTCTCCCTGATACCGTAGCCAGAGCAGATACTCCTCAGGAAATGGTCTGTCAGTTCGGCAATATCCGACTTGCGCTCCCGCAGCGGCGGTATCCGCAGGATATGGACATTGAGCCGATAGTAAAGATCCTGCCTGAATCTCCCCTCCGCCTGGAGCGATTCAAGATCCCGGTTCGTCGCGGTAACGACTCTCGCGTCGACGCCGATACTCTTTTCGCCTCCGATCCTCGTTATCTTCTTTTCCTCCAGGACCCGAAGAAGCTTCGCCTGGGCGGGAAGAGGAAGTTCTCCTATCTCGTCGAGGAATAGGGTGCCTCCCGTCGCCCGCTCGAACGCTCCCCTGTGCAACCTGCTTGCCCCGGTGAAAGCCCCACGCTCATGTCCGAAAAGTTCGCTTTCAATGAGATTTTCCGGAAAAGCGGCGCTGTTGACGGCGACAAAGGGAGTCTTTTCTCCCGGTCCGAGCCTGTGCAGTTCTCTCGCGACGAGTTCCTTTCCCGTCCCGCTTTCCCCGACGACGAGTACGGTGCCGGGGAACGGGGCTATCCGCCCTATCTGCTCCCTGAGGTCCTCCATCGCCCTGCTCGAGCCTGTCAGCGGAGTGCCTCTTCCGGTTTCCTGCCTGAGCGACTTTACTTCGACCTCGAGCCGGTTCCTCTCGAGAGCATTCTTCACCTCGAGCGCGACTCTTTCCATCGACTCCGACTTGTCGATAAACCCGTACGCCCCGAGATTGACCGCTTTTACGCACCTGTCAAAATCGCCGGTCCCGGTGTAGACTATCACAGGAATACCTATCCGTCGTTCTTTCATCGTCCGGAGCACTTCGAACCCGTCCACTCCAGGCATCTCGAGGTCGAGTATCACGCAGTCGACCGCCTCGCCGGAGATCATCTCAAGAGCCTGCGCCCCGCCGGTGGCGATAATCACGTCGAATCCGCCGACCCTTTTCAGGTCATAGGCGTACTGCTGAGCGAGGTTAAGAAGATCATCCACTACCAGGATAAGTGACATGGCGCCTCACTTTCAGCAGGACCGTGCGGCCCGTGGAATATCGACGACAAACCGGCTCCCCTTTCCCCTGGCGCTTTCAACATTTATCGACCCGCCAAGATCGATGACAAGTCGTCTGACTATCGAAAGCCCCAGCCCGACTCCCCTCTCCTTTGTAGTATAAAAATCATTGAAAATAGCCGCCATCTCTTTCTCGGTCATCCCGCTTCCCGTGTCGCTGACACTCAGGCGGACCTTCTCATCGCCGCCCTTTCCGCTGATGATCGAGGTTGTTATCGAGACCGTTCCCCTCTTATCTTCAAGGCTGTCCGCGGCGTTCCCGGCGAGATTTTCCACGACGCGTCTCACAGCGACAGCATCTCCCATGATGAAAGCGCCATCAGCGAGGTCGACCTGGACTTCCGCCCGCCTTGAAGCTCGCAGCTCTCTGGCGACTTTTATGACCGCAGAATTGACGTCGCATATCCCGATACTGGCCGATGGAGAGAGCCTGGCGTAGTTCGACGCCAGATCATCGAGATACTCGATACTCGATTCGAGGACGGCGCGCCGCTCATTGAATATCCCCGGCATGCCTGCCGGATCGCTCTTCTCGATCTCCGAAAGGTGCCGGAAGATATTCCTAATCGGGGTGAGGCCGTTTTTTATATCGTGATTGACCTGCCTGGCCAGTTCGCCCAACGTGGCGCGGTGCTCGGCATCCCTGATCCTCGCCGCGCTCGAACGGAGCCTCTCTGTCATAGCCATGAGCATCCTCGACAGGGCTCCTATCTCATCTCGCCTGGGACTATCAAAATCGACATCGAGCTTTTCGAGGTCTATCTGCGCCGTCTTTTCGGCCAGTTCCGTCAGGGGCCTGCTTATTCTCGAAGAGAGCCAGCTGACGAGGATGATCGAGAAGACTGCCGCGCTGAGAAGGGCGATTGTGAACCACCTGTCCATGCTTCTTCTCAGGGCTACGAGTTCATCTACCCGGTGAGTCACCTTGAACGACGCTTCCCCGACTCCGGCGCGATCAATGCCTATAAACGGCAGATCGAGACTCCCCGTCGCCCCCTCGAGCCCTTCTTCCTCCCGGCCAGGGCCGGCATTGCTGGTGCCTTCTTTTTCCTCTTCCTTATCTCCCGAACCGATCGCCCCGCCAGGCCAGAGAAGAACGATATCGAGCATATCCTCTCTTGAAAGCCTTCCGAGAAATTCCTGGTCGACTCGCCTGCCGGCCGAGACGGTGAAATATCTGCCGGATATCACGAACGAATCGACCCTGGCGAGAACGAGAAAAGGAGAGTCGGGAGCTCGCGCCTCGGCAAGTACCGGACCTTCCTTTACAGAGGAAAGGAGGAGGGGCAGATCCCTGTCTATCCTGTCGAATTCATTTCTGAAGTGACCCGAACTTATTATCCTGCCTGATCGGTCCTGTATCTGAAGCATCGACAGGCCGGGCAGATCGATAACATTTCCCGCGAGATCTATCAGATAACGCCTCGATTGCGCGTCCTGGCTCGCCGCGGCATTCCTGAAGCTGTTGTCGTCGGCGAGACTTTCCATAAGTGCGTCGACCGTTTTTCCTATATCGTCGCTTTCCTTCCGGAGGTCTTCCTCTATTACCGCCGTCATCGACTCGACGCGCCGCCGGTACTGCGCTGATATGCGCCTGGTCATCTCGCCCCGGATGAAAAAAGCCAGGACGATCATCGGAAGAAGGACTGCCAGGAGGGATGTTATTATCAACCTGGGGCGGAAGTTCATCTTCACTCACCTTTTAATTACTATCGTGAAATATCCCGGCCGTCATCTTCGTTCACCCCTGTTCACCATTATTATTATCCTGCCGGACCAGTCGACGGAGATCGATGCGGCATCCTTTCTCGCTATGACTGTCTCCCTCGTGTCTGCAAGGGTGAGCAGGGCTTTTGAAAAATTGCCTTCAAGGCCGGAAACCCAGTTGATCTTTTCCATGAAAAGCCCCGCCTGAAAAGATGGATCGAAGCTGTTGCGCGCCACTTTTATAATGTAAGCGAAATCATCGCCGGAGAGAACACTGCGGTCGAGATCTTCACGCGCCAGCCCTTCCGCTCTGAGCGGGACACCAGATGCGTACCTGCCTTCGATATCGGGAATCACAGATAAAAGATCGCGGGAATCATTTGAAATATCCGGATCGCCGCCTGCCAGGGCGACGAGCCGCTCCGCTATATCCCTGGAAGTCTCATCGTTTATATCATATACGATCCTTCGCCTCTCTGAATCAATATCGGCTCCGGCAAGAAAGACCGGGGGCCATTTGACTCCTGATGACAGAGAACGGCGATCTCCCATACGATCCCACCATCCCCCCGGACGGCTTGCCCGTGCTTCGCACCTTATGGCGAAATGCGCGAGGTTTTCCCGCAGCCCGGGCGAGATCGGTTCTGTTCTCCTGCCGAGCCTGATATCCCTCACCCGCGATGTCGACAGGAGCATATAGGTCGAACTCCACGGGAGTCTTTCCGTGATAAAACTTCCTCTTTTCACGGCGAAATCGATTGTTTCCTGATCGCCTGTGACAAGAAGGTCTATCGAACTTTCAAGGATGTCTCTCGCCTCTTCGACAGGTATCGTTAAAATATCTATAAAAGGTCCATGGCGGGAAAAAGCAGGCTGGATAGCAAGATTCTGATCAGACTCGCGGGTTTTTGGCGCTCTCTCGACGACTCTGAAGTCTCCGGTTCCGAGGGGCCAGCGCGAAAAAAGAGAACGCCTGTATACGGAGAATGCCTCTGAAGCGAGAGCGCGCGGCACCTCCGTCGATCGTTCCATCAAATATATATTGATCTTCGTCGCCCCTTCGGCTGAAAAGGAATCTATTCCTGCCAGGGCGAACATCGATTTAAGTTCATCGCGGTCCCAGCACCGGATCACATCATTCGCGGTGACAGCAGTTCCATTCCAGAAAACAGCTTCTCTATCGAGTTCGAATCGCCAGCATCTCCCCCTGTCCGTACTTTCCCACCTGCTGGCGAGGGATGGAGATACCTGACCCCGGCAATCGATCTTTATCAGGGATTCGTAGAGATTACCGAAGAGGAAGCGTTCCGATCCGTTGCGGGGAAAAGGGATGTCTGCCGGATCGATATTATCAAAGAGAGCCACTCTTATAGAATCGGCGCGCTTTTTCACGGCCTCGATGACAAGACAGTCTTCGCGATCGGCCGGTTCTCTGCCGGTCATCCTTCCCTTTCCGCACCCCGCCAGGAGAGAGACGATCAGCGGAAGAAATATCATCGATCGCGAGATCGAACAGATTCTCATTTCAGAAGCACCCTTTTCCTCGTCATCCTGTCATTACCCGTCCTGAGATGGCAAGTGAAAACAGCGGAATTTGCCGGAAAGGTTCCTGATATCGCGTAAAGACAGGCCAAGGCCCTCATACTTCTCTCCCAGGATGGAAACCGGGACTTTCAAGCCGGCGCGGCAGATGGTCAACCGGGATTCTTTTTCCTTAACCGGCTGAGAATAGATGAGAATCTTAAACCTTGTCCCGACTGCCCTCCTGAACGGCCAGCCGCAAAATCGGCAAAGGTACTCGAGCATAATCTCAGCCCGCCGCCATCCTCGACAAGATAACCCCGCCTGAGAAGATTCTCAGTCACGTAATTGAATTTTTTATCGATCATTTTCCCCTGGACGATCCTGGCGAGATTTCCCCTTTCCGGATCATCGAACCTCTCCCATATGAAGTTGTAATGCGGTTGAGCCTCCTCAGTGAATACCCTGAGGACTTCCTTCCAGTCCGGATCGGCGGAAGGATTATCCACTATGAATTCAAAGAGAGAGGAACATGCTATCTGGAGATAAAATGGAAAGAGTCCGGCCATGTCGAGCAGCCTTTCCGAATATTCCTCGAGTGGGACGCCTTCGCGTCTTGACGGGATCGAGATAAGCTTGTCGGCATCTTCACGGCTGAACGGCCTGAGGGGCAGATTCGAAAAGATATTGAAGAAAGGGGAATCCGAAATATCCTTGTCGTGACACATCAACTGCAGTTCTTCACGCGATGAGGTCACATACGCCACCCTGTACGTGTTGGCGAGAGAGCGCAGAAATGAAAAAAAATCCTGCTCGAAATTCTCGTTACGCGTGATCAATTCGAATTCATCCATCATTATTATGATCCGCTTGCCCTCTTCATGCAGTTCCTCTATGACGTCCTTGAGTTGATCGAGAGTCTTTGGCCTCGCCGTATATCTCGTCTGATCGCCTGTCTCAAAACTGAACACGTTGAACAACAGGTCGATGAATTTGGAGACGTCATTGTCGACGGTATTCTGAAAGTCGAGATAGACAAATATTGAAGAATCGTAATTCTGCATGAATTTTTTGCGGTTCTTCCTGTTATGGATATGGTTGAGCAGGGATGATTTGCCGATCCTGCGGTCACCGACCACCGATATCGACTGGGGTTGCGGCGCGTCGAGGCGTGAATATATTTTCCGTATCTCTTTTTCGCGGCCGAAAAAATCATTCGGGCTTTTTATCATGACACGGTTGAGATACGGGTTCCTCTTGCTGTTTCGCTCGGCGAGCGATCCGACATTCGTGACCAGCTCCGTGCCGGGTCTGCTCTCTCCGTCTCTCAGTTCGGCATCGATCTCCTCGAGCGCGGAAGCGATCTCCCCGAAATCAAGAGGCCGTTTTTCAGGGTCTTTGGCGAGGCAGTCGCTGATCAATTTTTTCAAGCCCCGGGGAACTGTGGCAGGGATCTCCAGTTCAGCGTCATTGACAATCGAATACATAAGCGCGGCGGGATGCTCTCCCTTGAACGGGAACTCTCCCGTGATTATCCTGTAGAGCCCCACCCCGAAAGCCCATATGTCTATCCTGTTGTCTACCGGCTTGCCGACGACCTGTTCAGGCGCCATGAAAGCGGGAGTCCCCATCATCGCGTTTCCGGTCGTCTTTATATCGGAGTAAAGGAGTTTGACCAGTCCGAAATCGAGTATCTTTACCCTGGCATTTTCCGTTTCCTCTTCATCGAGCATGATATTCTTCAGGGTCAGGTCCCTGTGCAGGAATCCCTGGTCATGGGCGTATCGCATCGCTTCGCAGATCTGCAGGGCGATCGAGCATACCTGCGGCATTTTAAGCGTCATCTTGGATATGAGAGTCTCAAGGGAAGGACCGTTGACGAGCTCCATCACGAGAAATTCATGCCCATTGTGTTCACCGCAATCGAAAACGGTGATAATATTCGGGTGGTTGAGTTTGGCCAGGGCCTGCGACTCGCGGTAAAACCTTTCGCGGAAAAGATTATTGTCCTCGACGCTGGAGAGGACTTTTATCGCGACTTCCCTTTCCAGCTTCAGATCGAATGCGAGATAGACCGATGCGAAACCGCCCTGACCTATCTTTTTCACGATACGGTATTTTCCGGAGATCACTTCTCCCGCTATCATCACTTCCGCTCCAGGTTGAATGTTCTCGTCAGCGTCTCGCCAGAGACCAGGATAACCGTTTCCTTCAGATTTCCGAAGACGGGATGCCGCAATTCGATCTCGTGCCTGCCAGGCCTTAATGAGACCCGGTAATTGACCGCGTCGCTATCGACCAGCTGCCCGTCGATCCAGAGCTCGGCGTAAGGAAGTATCTCCAGCACGAGGTCTCCCGGCGGAAGAAGGACCAGATCTATCCTTACCTGGTTTTCATCCACCGGCACTGTTATCTGACTGCTCTTGTCATAGTAACCTTCAAGGACAGCGGAAAGCAGATGCTCTCCTTCTTCAATACGGCTAATACTGACGGGGGCATGTCCGCGCTCGACTCCGTCTATCAGGATTTTCGCCCCCGCCGGTTCGGAGATGACCGTAAGCGGATGAAGCATCCTGCTGAACCTGTGAAAAAGTGTAGTGACGGAATCGGCGGTCAGTTCGATCCCGTTGAATTCGTGGACATAATATCCGGGCAGCATCACCCGGCATTTATGAAGGACGTTGACCGAAAGAGAATCAAATCTTATCGGCGTACGAGTCTCCACCCTGTTCCCGTCAAGAACGACCTCTGCTCCTTCCGGAAAAGAACTGATCATGATCGATCCTGTCTCTTCTTCCAGATCGATCATTCTTTCATAAGGAAGATCCTTTTCAAGATCGACTGAATCCTCAAACTCCCTGTACCCTGCAAGTGTCACTCTCAGCGCCGACCTCTTCGCCGGAACCGTCTCGCGCACGGGAGAGAGCCCGACGAAAGTCCTGTCGACGAATATCTGGGCTCCGGCAGGTTCTGTATCGACGGACAGCCGCGTGGAATCCTGCCTGACCGCGAGCCCGGCGACCCTGCCGCGTTCGCGTACGTTGATACTGTAGAGCACGGAAGCGGCGATAATGACCGCCGCGGCAAAAAAAGCCGTCACTATTACCGCTTTGAGTCTTTTACGGACAGGTAATATCCCTTCTTCGAGCTGAGCTCCATCGGCGGTTATCTCATCAAGGACCTGCCATATCGAATGCATCCGGATCGTCCAGCGCCGCCAGAGGTCCATCCTGAAAGTATAACCTTCGGTATCCTGGTCCTTGAAAAGATGATCCTGGTGAAAAAGTCTTTCCGCCGCTTCCCTGAGCTTGTTTGGATCGACATTATATCCGATCTTCTCGGATTCGATAAAAGAGAGCATGTCGTCGGAAGTGACAACCTCTGAATCTTCCTTGCTCAGCTCGGCTATGATCGAAAGAACGATCCTTTCGATCTGCGTCATCGAACTCCATGAAAAAATCATCTGGGGTAGCGGATTCTCAATGATCTCCTCGACCACATCGTCAATATCCTCTTCAGAGACCGTATTCTTGCCTGATTCGTTGAGGTGATCGACCAGGGACTGGCATATGACCTGGGTGTAAAATGGCTGGCCCGCCGTAAGTTCGAAGATCTTCCCGGTGACTCCCTTGTCATATTTGACGATATCTTTCACCGGTTCGCTGATCAGCCTCAGAGCGTCGGCATGGCTGAGAAAACTGATCCTTCGATGAAGGGCTTTACCGAGAAACGATTCCCAGTATTCAGGATTCCTTTTTTCAAGCTTGTCCGAGCCGGTAAAGAGAAAATAGACTCCTTCGTTGTTTTCCATCCAGTACGCCATCAGATTGAGGACATCCTTGCTGAATCGCTGGCGCTCGATATGCGTCTCGAAAAGCTCATACTCGTCGAACATCAGGATCAGGTTCCTGCCGGCTATCTTCTCGTTGAGTCTCCCGGTGAACTCATTGAAGGCTAGAAGAGGATTCGCTTCAAGCCGCGACTGAAATCCCTCGTCTACCAGCGAACCGGAACCTTCCAGGACGGCGTCTATCTCCCTCGCGATTATTTCGAGGAATTCCCTGTCGCTCTGGACCGTGACCGATTGCATATCTATCAATACGGGAAGAAAATCATCACCCAGCCTGCCCTGGTTTATCTGGAAGAGGATAGAGGTCTTGCCGCTCCTTCGCGATCCGCAGAGTACGATTATACCGCCCTGCCGGTTGGCGGTGACTTTTTTCCTTATGAACTCGAAATCATCGAGCCGACCGAAGAACATTTTTTTGTCTTCGATGGGATTGCCGACAATATACGGGTTTGGTATCGTTCTGAATCCTCTGTCAGAAACCATCTTCTTTATTCATCTCCCGCCTGTATTATTGTGGTGGATCAGGGGGCCAGGGAAGCGGCTGCTCGACCGGCGTGCTCGAATTATCAGGCCTCGTCAGATATATTATCAGCGCGACGGCCGCGGCGGCAGGTACTATCCTGTAGAGCCACCACCTGGTATCTTTTCTCCTGTCGAGCGTCATGCCGAAGGTCAGGGTCTCGCTTGGATCGATCCTGACCGTATCCGCCCTGGAGTGGTACCCTTTTTTTGAAGCTGTCAGCAGGTACATTCCCGTGCGGATATATTCGAACTTAACCGGAGCTGTTCCGAGCGAATCGGCGTCGAGGAACAACACCGCTCCTTCCGGACCGGTCACTTCGAGAGAACCGTACATCGAACTTCTAAGCTCGTCATAAGTATCATTCATCGAGGCCGGCAGGATCGCCGTATTCACTGTCAGATCCGGGAATCTCTCAAGCGCCATCCTCGCCGTCTCCATGGCACTTTCATCATCATTCATCTTGAACCTTGTGTGCACAAGAAGGTTCCACGCTCTTCTCAGCACAAACTCGTCGTCGACATAATCTATCAGGACCTGTTCGAGGATCTCTTCAGCCTTCCCATAATCGCCCCTTGCCCTCAGAAGTCCTATCTCTTCCCAGATCGCGAATATCCTGTCCTCCGGTTCCTGGGCGCAGACCGGAGCGATTGAAAAAAGAAATGTCATGGTAAGAAATATCGACAAAGCTCTCGTCAGATCCCGCGACCTGGAAAAAAAACTAAACATGCTACTCCCCCGACTGCCATGATTATTATAAATTAATTGTCCGCTCGACTCCGAGGACTCTATCCCAATTCTGAAATCGAATCAAGTGTCGAATTGGGTTTAAAGATATAAAAATGAACCGTCTGCCCGGCGAAGATACTATCTCAATAATAATTTACCTTCTCGTTCGGGGACTCGCCCCTGCAGGGGCCATTAGCGAAGGATCACGGATATCGATCTCATGCTTCAAGCACGGTTCACTGGCGCCTCCGCTGCTTCCCGCGGAAAATTCTCCTCCTTGACAACACGATCTATCTGGTGCAGGATACCTCAACAACAGACCTTTTAATAAGGAGCGGAAGGAATTGGATTTTCGGACCCTGTTTGAACCGAAGACGATGGCCGTTGTCGGAGTATCGCTCACTAACGACCGGCATCCGGCCAACGTCATATATAACAAGAATTATTTCCGTTATCCCGTCAGGGTCTTCGCCGTCAATCCGAAGGGTGGCGAATATTACAAGGAGAAAATATACAGGAAGATCAGCGACATCCCCGAAAAGATTGATTTCGCTGTCATAGCGGTGAGGGCCGACCATGTACCTCCCGTTCTCGAGGATTGCGTCAATAAATGGGTCGGGGGAGCGGCGGTCATCTCCGGAGGTTTCGACGAGACAGGCCGGACCGATCTCACCGAAGAACTGCGCCGGATCGCTTCTGAAGCCGACTTTCCGATTATCGGTCCGAACTGCCTCGGCATCTACTCCCCTGACTTCGTCGATTCTTTTTTCCTGCCGAGCGAACGGATGGTAAGACCTGAAAGCGGGAATATAGCGATCGTCAGCCAGAGCGGGGGGATCCTCGTCGACCAGATGGTCAAATTCGCCGGGCAGGGGATCGGGCTCTCCAGGGCCGTCAGTATCGGCAACAAGGCGGTGATCGACGAGATAGACCTTCTGAAGTTCTTCGCCCGCGACGACAGGACCGATGTCATAGCCTTCTATGTCGAGGGATTCAGCCCCGGCAAGGGAAGGGAATTCGCTCACGCGGCAAGCCGCTGCCCCAAACCGGTAATCATAATGAAAGCGGGGAAGAGCGAAGCGGGAACCCGCGCCGTCTCAAGCCACACAGCTTCGATCGCCGGCGATTACACCGTCTTTTCCTCTGTCATGAGACAGTTCGGCATCGTCGAAGCTCTCGATGAATACGAGATGCTCTCATTCTGCGAGGGGTTGAGCAGTTATCCCGTTTCGATCAGGGGAAGGGCCGGGATCGTAACGGCGAGCGGGGGTCATGGAGCAGTCGCTGTCGATCGTTGCAGCCAGGGCGGCCTTGAGATCCCCTCTTTGGCCGAGGATGTCCAGGAAGAGATAAGGAAAAATCTCTCTGGAAGCATTCAGAAGATAGCATCACTCGGTAATCCTCTCGATCTGACAGGTAGCGCCCGCGACGACGATTTCGTGGTCGCAGCGAGGGAACTGTCCAAAAACGACGATATAGATTGCATCCTGATGCTTCTTCTTCCCTATCTGCCCGAGGTCACGTCCGATGTTGGCGCCAGGCTCGGCCAGCTTTCCCAGGAAGAGAACAAACCGATCATCGCGTACGTCCCTCACGTGGAAAAATACAAGATGATCATCGAGGGGTTCCAGCTTAACAGGGTCCCTGTGGCGCACTCGATCGAAGGAGCGGTACTCATGGTCGAGGCGATGAAAAGGTGCAGGACATGTTGATCCAGAAAATAAAACCCATATTGGAACGCTCGAAAAAGGCCGGATGGATCACAGAGCCGGACGCAATGGAGATCCTTCGTGTCGGCGGACTCGATACCACCGAATCCACAATGGCGGTCAATGAAGAAGAAGCGGTCGCCTTCGCTGAAAAACACGGATATCCCGTTGTCGCCAAAGTCGTCTCTCCCGAGATAATCCACAAGTCGGATGTCGGCGGAGTCGTCGTCGGAATAGACTCCGAAAAGAAGCTGCGCGCAACATTCAAGCGCCTCAGCCTGCTCCCCGGTTTCACAGGCGCCGTCGTAGCCGAGATGGCCAGGGGGATAGAACTGATAATAGGAGCTAAGGTAGACAGCCAGTTCGGCCCGGTAATCCTGTTGGGGATCGGCGGCGTGGGAGTAGAGATATACAAAGATACCGCGGTAAGGATGGCGCCGTTGAATGAAGAAGATGTCTCATCGATGATCGCCGGCATAAAGGGACAGCAGTTGATCAGGGGTTTCAGGGGATCCGACCCGGTAGATATCGGCGCTCTCACCACCCTGATGATCGAATTCTCAGATATAGTGATGGAACTCGAATCTTATATCGATTCTGTCGATCTCAATCCGGTCATCTGTTCCGGTTCAAGGTGCGTCATCGCCGACGCGAGAATGATCCTGAAAGAGAAAGGCTGAAAGAGCTTTTCCTGCCCTTCCAGCCTTTCGTTCATTCCATTTTTACTTCTCGCCGCCGGATGGGATCCGGTCCCTTCGCCCGCCTCGCTTCTCTATTTCAATATCACCGTCCTGTTCGCCTGATCTGTCCATTCGAGAAGGAGAGTCCGAAGCCTGGGCCACATGCTGGCCGGGACTGTCTTTATATCAATGGAAAGGGTCCGGTCGACGATGAGCCTGCCCTCTTCATTCCTCACCGTCAGCAGGAAACTCCCCGCCTCATTCTCCATCGAGACCTCTTCGGGAATATAGATGACCTCCCTCCCTACTGTCTCTATCACGAGCGATATCTTCTGGACCATTCCTGAGGGAAGGCAGACGGGAGATTCTCTTTTCTCCTGGTACAGATGTACGTCTCTTCCCAGGAACGAGAAGATACCCCCTTCCGGCTCACCGGCGATCAAGCTCACCCTGCCGCCGTCACCCGCCTCGGAAACTCCGCCGCTGAAATCGAACCCGATCTTTACTGCGTGTTCGGAAAAGAGTTCGATGTCATATGATTCTGTCTCAGCGCCCGGCAATACCGCTCCGGCAAGCCTGCCGAGATAAGAGGGCGCCTGGCCGCCGAGCCCCGCCATATCGTCGTAAGGGCTCAGTATATTAGAGGCGTTGAGATATCCCTTTCCCTTCGCTTCTTTGTCCATACCGGCGTCGATGGTAAGTGTAAGTTCGAACAGCCCGGTCTTCCCGGCGTGGACCGGTTTGAAACGCGAGGGAGTATCGCCATCCTCTCCACACATGAATACCGTCCGGCCCGTCAAAATACCCGTCCTGCCGGTGACCCTTCCCGTTGAGGGATCATAGACCGCCGTGACTTCCCCTTCGCCGGCTATCAGCATGATATCGCCGAAACGCGACAGTCCAGGCACCGTCATATCGATATCGCCCGTCCCTGCCGACCTGTAGAACGGCCATGCCTCGATCCCGATGCTTCTCATCAGCGAAGCGGCAAGCACGGCCCGATCTAGGGAGTGTCCGTACGCCGTCTCGTAGGTCCGCACCGCCGGTCTCGGAGAAAAACTCCACAGCTTCGCGTCGTAGGCGATATTCGTGGTGAACTCATCGACAAGCGAAGCGATCTTTCTCATCTTCGAGAGTGTCCCCGGTTCGTATCTCGCCCTTGCCGCGGCGGTATCGGCCAGCGACGCGCCGGGATCAGCGGCTCCGTTGAACGAATCCATGATTTTTGAAGCGAGAGCTTTCCAGTCCTTCCAGGTCGACCAGGCAAGGTATGGCGCGTACGAAGTATGATCCTCATCCAGCGAGGCGGAGAGCCTTCCCGGATCCTCCATCATCCACCGGTACCTTTTTCCGCCTCCTTCGAGCGCTGCGATCTCCGGATCGCCTGTTCCATTGCCCGTGGCGAACCTGACTCCCGCGCCAGGGGGTAGATCGAGGGAGAATGCCGACATCACGACCGGATCTCGCCGGGCGAATATGAAAAGACCGTCGCATCCATCATTTGCTTCCCCCGCGCCCGTTATCTCATATTCCGTCTCGAGTATACATGGAAGCTCTATCCCATCGTGCAGAAGCATGGTCTCGCGGACCGTCGAATAATCATCAGCCAGGGCGAGGGCGTGCGGAACGGTCTCCACCACTGCCGTATCGCTTATCTTTTTTTCGTCAGGCCACCATCTTCCCCCGCGCCAGGTCCTCAGCTTAAGGACTTTCATCGATGAACCGTTCGAATTGTATGGTATTCTCAGATCGGCGTGTTCATGTATGGCTACCCCTGTGCTTATCCACACAACTCTGTGGATCTTTCTTTTCAGATCGCCCTTTTCCATCAGCGACACGCCTTCGCTTTCCAAGAGGACTATCGCGTCAAACCCGGCAGGATCGAATATCTCTCGCGCCCTCGACCAGAGTTGATCGAGATCGTGCCTACCGGAGATCCCCATCTTTTCAGCCCGGAGACTCGAAGAGAAAGACAAAAGAGCGGAAACGATTATTAATATTCCTGAAACAGTCATTGATCTCTTCATCACTTGCCTCCCTTCCCGGCGCGGAACGAGACTTCGCTCCACTCCCTCGCTTCATCAACAGCTTTTTTGAACCCGGCGTATCCGCCGGGAGGTATCTGTCTTCTTTTGATCTCTGCCCGCTGGGTTATTACCAGCCTTCCTTTTTCCATCCTGCTCGTCCCTTTGAAACTTGCGTACTCCTCGTCCACGACATCAGATTCGGGAAGATCTCTTACGACAAGACCTTTCGGAAGCCTTATACTTTCTGTCCCGTCGATCAGCTGGGTATAATAGAGGAAGACATCCGTCTGCCTCGAATCTCCCCACTCGGTGAGGGAAGGCCTGAAGAGCCGGACGTTGTTGAGAACGATCTGCATCATCGGACTTCTGAACTCCAGGGCTCCATCGACCGGAAGAGCGAAACGCGCGATCCGGTAACTTATCGTCAGCCACATATCAGAACTGAAATCATCGGTCGGGTGATACTCGAAACCCAGGATCTCGACCCTGTTACTGACGGGGGACAGCAGCCGGGCAAGCGTCCCGCCGATCTCATCTTTCCGGCTCCCGGCGATAATGCCGCGCAGGCGGCTGTCCAGGGCGCCGGAACCGGAAAGCCTGATCTTTCCCTCGAGAGTCCCGTCAGCGGCCAGCTTCGCGTCGTTGGCTATCACCAGGGGTGACTCTTCCGGCGGGCTGTAATCTATCCTCGACAGGTCTTCCCCTTCCGGAGTCCCTACCAGGTAGTGTTGCTCCGCTTCGAGAAGGGACCATATGTTATTATTGTTCGGCACCCAGGTCGGATCGTACATCTCGAAAGATCCATCCTCCTTTTTCAGGGCGCAGACGCAGTGGTTGAACTGATCAGCCGGCAGATCATCTATCCGGCTGCCCGCCATGGTCATCGCGGCGAAAGAGTTCATCCCCGCCGCTCTCATCATCGTCACCAGCATCCCGGCGATATCCTTGCAGACGCCATGGCGCTGCTCGAATATCATCGAACCCGGATGAAGGGTGAATCCTTCCCCCTCGCCCATGGTCTGCCCGCTGTATCGGATATTCTGGGCGACCCAGTGGAGCAGCACTTTCGCTCTTTCTTCCTCGCTGCCTTTCGCCACCCCGGCGCCGCGGAGGATCTCGTCGACTTTCATCCTGATATCTTCGGTCACCTCGAACTGGCCCCGGTTGACGTCGAAAAACCACCGGCTTTTCGCTTCCCAGCTTTCGGCGGTCGCCATGACCACCTTCGCCGCGAAATCGCTCCTGTCAGGCTGGCGGGGCTCCCTGGCTGTGGCGGGAAGATCGAGCCCCCACCATGTATACTCTGTCGTATCGCCGGCAAACGATGTGCTCGAATAGAGCGGGCCGTTATATATCTGCGAATGGAGACGTTTGTCCGATGGAAGGACGAGCGTATACCTTTTCTCCACGACAGGAGCATCGTCAGAAAAAAGGACGATATCGAAATACTCTCCCGGCATCGGGGGAATATATTTCTCATCTCCGGGAACCGCGTCCGCGTCCGGCTTCCGCCCTTCCAGCAGGGCATAGGTGAATCCTTTTCTGAAGAGCCTTATCTCGATCCCGTCATTTATATTCAGCCTCGGCAGCTGCAGCGTCTTGATCCTGTCTTTCCAGTAGATCGCGTACTGCGGGGCGGGAAGGTCGTGTACATTCGATAGATCGACCGGGATCTTCTGTCCATCCCGGATTATATTGACATCCCTTATTTCGACGTAACTGCTCTGCGGATCGTAGTTCCATCGCAGAACAGACTGGCTTCTCTGGCCTGCCGGGGTCAGGACCTTTCTTATGGTATAGCTTTCCACGTAAGTCACGCCTGAGGGTTTCATACGGTTGATCGCCGAATCATATACAACCAGGTATGGCGCGTTTCCATGATCAGCCGCTGTTCCGGCATCGGCGACCCGGGAAAAGACATCCGCGGGCGGCCTCTCGCCCGGGGGAAGACCGGTCTGTACGGCCAGTGGACCGGCCAACGGAACGGCAATGATGATGGCGGCAACAACAGCCGCCGCTCGAAGATTCCTTTTCCATTCGTCAGCTGACAAAACTACCTCCTGTCATTCTTACACGGTCTGCCGGCGCGATCATGGCGTTCGGCAGGCCAGGCGGGACGTGCTGTCCGCTCTGGATCGACGGAGCAGCCCGGCCCTGTGCACGTCTTCAGGATCCCTATCGTATTTGATTTGCCGTCAGGTGTCAAGAAGGGCGGCTCGACGCGGGCAGGTATCGATCCCACACCGTACGGTGCCTCGGGCCTTTCACCTGGTCAGCTCGGGATCGACAGAACCGGTACGACTCTATCTGAGCCGAATAATCGTGGAAACACGAAATATCGGGGGCGATGACGCGTAAATTTTTCTTTCCACCATATCCCAATGATATCTCTAACGCAATTGATGCTGAAGAGTTGGATGCCCGGTTAAAAACAAAAATTTTCCGGTACGGAAGATGCAGACAACAATATCTGACGAGGGAGAAAGATCACGGATGATCGACTGCCTTTAGCATAAAAACTTTTACATCCGGCCACCCTGATCCCCTTCCAGAAGGTCATACTGAAATAACGACAGTCTGTACTTTATTTGGCAATGGAAGAGTGATGGTTGACCCCGAACTGAAAAGATGTCCCGCCTGCGGAAGAACCTACAGGGATTATCAGGGCAAATGGACCCTGGTCTGCGGCTGCGGACACCTCCTTTCCAACGGATCTTCCCCCGAACGGCTTGTCTTTCTGGACAGGGAGAATACCCCGGCTCATAATTCACTCGTCTATTCCGATCTTGCCCTCGAGGAGGATACGATGGGAAAATCTGTCTGGATCGACTGCCCCGCCTGCGGAAATAATGTCGAGATCTACCGCGGAAAATGGACTCTCGTCTGTGCGTGCAGGAGATTGCTCTACCTGGGGTCAGAACCGCTGAGAGTACAGTTCCGGCAGGAAAAACTCCAGGATTGCCTCGCCGGAGCAGCCCGGTGACATAAGAAGAACTCCGCAGATAATAATACTCATAATCATAGCTGAAGGTATTATACTATTGTATACTGATAATATATAATAGTAAAATGTATTCCTAAATACCATCCGAAAGACGTCTACTTCTCAAGGGCAGCCGGGAATGCGAAAACTTTCGAATCAGGTCTTTCTCCTCCTGATGATTTTTCTGTTCATCATTCTTTTCGCTGTAGCGGAAAATGCAGTCTCCGGCAATGAAACCGGCTGCCGCGCCGCCACGCAGGCTGCCCCCGGGGATACTGATCATCCGATAGAAAAGACCGCCTCCGCCAATTTCTTCTACCTTGTAATGCTTGTGGCAACACTGCTCACATCTCTTGTCCTGATAACGGCGCTGTATCTTTCCCGGAAAAGATTGCAGGAATCATTCGCCGGTCTTGAGGACAGGTTATCCGAGAAGGCCATGGCGCTCGACGATCAGGCGGCAGAACTCCAGAAGCTGATCGACCGGTCGAGGGGAGCCGATCAGGCCGCGCGCGAAAGCAGGAAACAGTGCGAGATGCTGGTCGAAAACGCGCACGATATATTTTTGGAATGGTCCAGCACGCGTGGCGCTCTCTCATATTCAAGGCAGATCGAACTTATCCTGGGATATCCCCTGGTAGAATTGCTTGAGGACCCCTTCCTCTTTATAGAGCTGATACATCCCGAAGACAGAATATCGGTAGAGTCGGCTCTCAAAGAAAGCGACGAGGATAACCCGGTCAACGAGATATTCAGGATCAACGATGCCAATGGCAAATGGCACTGGTTCCACCTTCGTTCCTTCCAGACGAGGACCGAGTCTGACGGAATAGTCATCACGGGAAATATAAAGGATATCACCGCCCGCATAGAGGCTGAAGAGATGATCCGTCTGACGCTGACCGCCGTGGACCTTGCCGGCGACGAGATCTACTGGATAAGGCCGGACATGACCCTTGGATTCGCCAACGACCAGGCATGCAGGTTTCTGGGGTATTCAAGAGACGAGCTCCTGAAGATGTCGATCACCGATATCAACCCCGGTATCAACAGAGAAGAAGTGACTGGCCTGTTCCAGCAGGCTGAAAAAAATGAAGGAGTCTGTATCGAGACAATACACAGAAAAAAATCGGGCGAGCTGTACCCGGTCGAGGTAAGGATAAATACAGTCGAGTTCAGGGGAGAAAAATATATATTCAAGTTCTGCAGGGATATATCCCAGAAAAAGAAGGCCGAGACAAGGATGAGATTTATACAGACGGCGATCGACCAGGCGACAGACGAGATATTCTGGATCAATCCCGACCTGGGTTTCGGATACGTCAATGAGCACGCCTGCAGGACCCTCGGCTATCCTAGAGAAAAACTGATGACGATGAAGATATCCGCGATCGACCCATTCTTCAGCGAAGGCAGCCGCGAAGAGATCTGGGAGGATCTGCGGGAGAGAAAAAACATCCTTGTTGAATCTCTCCATACGACAAGGAATGGTAAAAAATACCCTGTGGAATTGAGCATGCAGCACACGATGATAGACGGAAAAGAGATACTCTTCGTTTTCGCCAGGGATATAACGGTTCGCAAACTGTCCGAGGAACAGCTTAAGAACGCCTTTTCTGAGATCAAACACCTTAAGGAAAATGTCGAAGCGGAAAATGTCATCCTCAGGCGCGAGGTAAGGATCCTCGGCCACGGCAACGTCATCGGCGAAAGCCCGGGGATCATCAAAATCATGTCGCAGGCCTCCCAGGTCGCCGCGACAGACTCGACGGTGCTTCTTATGGGCGAGACCGGCACTGGAAAAGAGCTCGTCGCGCGGGCGATCCACAAGATGAGCATGAGAAAAGACCGTCCATTTATAGCAGTCAACTGCGCCGCCCTCCCGTCGAATCTTATCGAAAGCGAGCTCTTCGGCCATGAGAAAGGCTCTTTTACCGGCGCTCTCTCGAAGAAGACCGGATATTTCGAATCGGCAGACCGGTCGACGATCTTCCTCGACGAGATCGGCGAGTTGACGTTGAGTTCGCAG
Source organism: Candidatus Krumholzibacteriota bacterium (assembly GCA_016932415.1). Classification (NCBI taxonomy): domain Bacteria; phylum Candidatus Krumholzibacteriota; species Candidatus Krumholzibacteriota bacterium. The sequence goes on along the minus strand of JAFGCX010000018.1, from coordinate 104,395 downwards.
GCCAAGCTGCTGAGGATACTGCAGGAGTCTGAGCTTACGAGAGTCGGCGGGACTGAGGCTGTCAAGCTCGATATAAGGGTCATAGCGGCGACAAACAGGGACCTGGGCGAGGCGGTCAAGGAAGGGAGATTCAGGGCCGACCTCTTCTTCAGGCTGAATGTCTTCCCCCTTGTACTCCCGCCTCTGCGTGAAAGAAAAGGGGATATTCCCCTTCTGGTATGGCACTTTATAAGTGAATTCAGCGACCGCATGGGAAAATCGATAGAAAGCATCCCGAGGCATTCGATGGAAGAAATGCAGGGCTACCAGTGGCCCGGCAACGTCAGGGAGCTGCGCAATGTTATCGAACGGGCCATAATCAGGAACCGCGGTCCTGTCCTGAGGATCAGGATACCGAAGGAAGCGGAAATAGACACCAAAAAGATCATAACACTTGATGAAGCGCAGAGAAGACACATCCTCGACGCGCTCGACCGGACGAACTGGAGGATCAGGGGCAGAAGCGGAGCGGCGGCCATACTGGGAATGAAACCTTCGACGCTTGAATCAAGAATGACCAGACTTGGAATCCATCGCCTTGCCAGGATCGGCGAAACCCTGCGCTAGGAGGCGGCTGGATAGGAGAATAAAGTGTACGGAAACCTCCTTACGAATCTTATGATCAGGGATCTGGTCAAAGAGAATATCCTCACCATCGAACCGTTCGATGAAAATCTCCTTCAACTGACCCAGTACCCCCTGACAGCCAGGGAGATAATCTTCTGGAAAGAAGGATCCGACGAGACCGGAAAACACGACCTGATAAGATCGGGAAAAGATTATATTTTCGCCCCGCGTGAATATGCCCTGGTCGTCGTCCGCGAAAAGATCATCCTTCCCGACGGGATGGTCGGCAGATTCATTCCGATGTCGGGGCTGATTGAGAAGGGGTTCAGCATCACCGCTGGAAAACTCGATCCCCATTACGGGGTCGGCGGCGAAGAGATCAGGTTCGGCCTCAGCAATCTCAGGGGAAGGGAAAACCGGTACGACAGAAGTTCGCCACTCGCCTATATCGAATTTTTCGATCTTCGCGGGCTCAGGTCCAACAGGGTCAGCATGACGGGATATGACGAATTGATAAGATATATGAGAAGATCGGAAAAGAAGATCAGGGAGATAGGGAGCGCCGGACGCCGGAAAAGAAAATAACAGCATATCGGAAAAATCAAGGATCCGGCCGTTGTCTGAACTGACATCTTAACGGGGGGGTGATATCAAGATGGAGCCCGGGCAGACTGCTTTGGCGTGGAAAATAGCGGCATTGGCTCTATCTGTCCTTCTTCCTCCTGTGGCGGTCCTCGCGGCGATCCTCTATAGAAGATTGCGAAGCGCGCGGAAGGCCCTTTCCATTGAATCGGAAAGAGCGTCAGCAGAATCCGTCAAGGTGGAGGAACTGGCCAGGCTTCTTCAAGAGACCAGAGAACAAAACTCCCTTCTTTTCGATTCTTCCCCCGCAGCTATGGCTATCATAAAGACTGACGCGACCGTGATCAGGATGAACAAGGTGGCAAAAAAGTTCCTCAGGACCGAAAACGAGGAATATTCGGGGAAAAAGCTTTTCCAGATTCCTTCCATCAGGGACAACCTGTCGCTCTTCAAGGAAAAATTCAAGCAGGTCCTCGAGAAGGGGGAATTATCGCCTTTCGATATAGAGATCGTCCACGAGGGCGCGGACCATGCGGGGCATATCGTAATAAGCGCGATCCTTGCCGGCGCGCCAGGGGGCGAAAAGATCATATACGCGATCGCGCTTGATATCACTGACAGGATAATGCTCGAACAAAAGATAAGAAAAAGGGAAAAGATCGAAGCGATCAGCGCGCTGGCGGGATCGTTCGCTCATGATATCAACAACCTTCTTTCCACGATTCTGGGATATACTGAATTGCTGATGTCAAACCACGCCGGCGACAGTGAAGTATATGACTGCGCTGAACTGATCAGGAAATCGATAAGCAGATCGGCGACTATCTCCGACCAGCTCCTCTCATACTCGAGAAAAAACATGCGCCAGGTAGAGTCGGTCGATATACACATGATCCTGGGGCGCGTAGTCACGAAAGCGATCGGCAGAAAAGACAGAAAGATAAGGATAAACACGAGGCTTGACGCGAGACCTTTTCACATCACCGGCGACCCCGATCAGCTCGAACAGGCATTTTTCAATATACTTCAGAACGCGAAAGATTCTATCCCCGAAGGCGGAGAGCTTTCCATCATTACCGAGACGATCGATCTCGATGAGATCTACTGCTCTTTTCATTCCGATCTCTCTCCGGGGCGGTATCTGCGGGTTTCGTTCGAAGATTCCGGGGCGGGGATACCTGCGGGGATCATCGGAAGAGTATTCGACCCCTTTTTCACCACGAAGGAAAAAACGGGAGCCTCGGGAATGGGACTCGCCGTAGTCTACGGGATCATCAGGGATCACAATGGCTCGATAGAGATATACAGCGAGGAAGATATCGGCACATCGGTAAAGGTATACCTTCCGCTCAGCGGTAAAAGCCACGCCGATTCATTCTCCATCGGAAGACCGAAAAAGACCGAAAAAAAAGGGAAGATAGTCGTCATCGACGATGACGAACTTGTCCTGAAAGTAGCGACAGATATGCTCGATCATCTTGGCTTTGAAATATTCCCCTTCAGAAACGGCCTCAAAGCGATCGAGTTTTACAGGGAGAACTTCAAGGAGATCGACCTTGTCATACTTGATATGGTGATGCCTATCATAGACGGAGCAAAGGTATTCTCCGAGCTGAAATCGATCGACCCTGGACTGAAGGCCCTTCTTTCGAGCGGGTACATACTCGATTCAAGAGCGGGCGATATACTACACAGCGGGATAGACGGATTTATCCAGAAGCCTTTCCTGATGACGCAGCTTTCAACAAAGATATCGGAGATCCTCGGAGACGAGGGTCAATGAGATAAACCGGCCTGTTATTCATCCCAGAGCACGATCAGGACAGACAGATATATCTGCCAGACTGTACGCCAACTGCCACGATGACATTCATCACAGAGGGATAGCCTGCCAACATGTCACACGCAGATGCCAGAAACGAGAAGAAATGCTATTGAAACACTGTTTAAACCGTTTATATTATGAGTGTTAAAGTAACTTTTAATAAACTGGCACAGATGCTGCGATTCAGCCTTTAAAAAGGAGTTGCCATGTCTATTCAGGACAGATTTACAGTCAAAGCGCAGGAAGCACTCGTCGCGGCCGGCGAATCAGCTATCGACAGAAGAAATACCGAAGTCGAACCGGTACATCTTCTCGATGCCCTTCTGGCTCAGGAGGGCGGAATCGTCATTCCGATCCTGAAGAAGACCGGCGCCGATATCTCCCTGCTCCAGGCATCCCTCTCAAGCGCCCTCTCATCGTGCCCGAAGGTCGAGAAGGGGATCACGGATCCGCGCCCGTCGATCGAACTCCAGGAACTTTTCAGCGACGCGATGACTGAAGCGGACAGGATGAAGGATGACTATGTCAGCAGCGAACATCTTCTTCTCGCGATGACCTCAGATAAAAGAACGACCGGGAGGATCCTCTCTTCTGCCGGAGTCGACCGCGATAGCCTCATGAAGGCGCTTGAATCGGTCAGGGGGACTCAGAGCGTGAAGGATCAGAACGCCGAGAACACCTACCGCGCTCTTGAGCGCTTCACCACCGACCTGGTACGCCTTGCCCGGCAGGGAAAACTCGACCCGGTGATCGGAAGAGACGAAGAAATAAGAAGGGTCAGCCAGGTCCTGTCCAGGCGGACAAAGAACAATCCCGTTCTTATAGGTGAACCCGGCGTGGGAAAGACGGCGATTGTGGAAGGGCTCGCCTCGAGGATAGCCGGCGGCGAAGTGCCTGAGAATATCAAGGGCAAAAGACTGCTCGCTCTCGACATGGGCTCGCTGATAGCGGGCGCGAAGTTCAGGGGCGAGTTCGAGGAACGTTTCAAGGCTGTGCTGAAGGAAGTTATAGAATCGGACGGCAACATCATACTTTTCATTGATGAACTGCACACCCTCGTGGGCGCCGGCGCCGCCGAGGGAGCGGTCGATGCCTCCAACATGATAAAACCGGCTCTCGCTCGAGGGGAATTGCGCTGCGTCGGCGCCACGACTCTTGATGAATACCGCAAATATATCGAGAAAGACGCCGCTCTCGAACGGCGCTTCCAGAATGTCCTTATCAGCGAGCCGAGCGTCGACGAGACTATAGCGATCCTGAGAGGGCTGAAGGAAAAGTACGAAGTACATCATGGAGTGAGGATAATAGATTCGGCCCTCATAGCGGCTGCCACCCTTTCGAACAGGTATATCACATCGAGGTTCCTGCCAGACAAGGCTATCGACCTTATCGACGAAGCGGCATCGGGGCTGAGGATGGAGATGGACAGCGTCCCGCTCGAACTTGCCGAGATCCAGGAGAAGGCCACTCAGCTGGAGATCGAGAAGAAGGCGCTGGAAAAGGAAAAGAAAAAGAGCGCGGTCAAAGAAAGACTCGATGATATCAACAAACGTCTCTCCGACCTGAAGGAGAAGGGATCAGCGATAAAGCTGAGATGGGAAGATGAGAAATCGATCGTCAACGCGACCCGCAAGGTCCAGGAAAAGCTCGACAGGGCGAGAACGGAAGAGCAGCTTGCGGAGCGCGCCGGCGACCTGGAAAAAGTCGCCGAACTACGATACGGCGTGATCGTGGGACTCGAAAAAGAACTGCAGAAGGCGGGAGAGAGGTTCAAAAATCTTGAAGAATCAGGCAGTCAGCTGATTCGCGAGGAAGTGACCGAGAACGATATAGCCTCGATCGTGAGCAAATGGACCGGCATCCCCGTCACAAGGATGGTCGAAGAGGAAAAAGAAAAGATAATCAATCTTGAAAAAAGACTCTCCCTGAGAGTGATCGGACAGGAAAAGGCTATTGAAGCGGTCAGCAACGCCGTCAGGCGCTCGAGGGCGGGGCTTCACGACCCGAACCAGCCGCTTGGATCGTTCATATTTCTCGGTCCGACCGGCGTCGGCAAGACCGAACTGGCAAAGGCGCTCGCCCAGCAGCTCTTCGATGATGAAAAAGCGATCGTCAGGATCGACATGTCTGAATTCATGGAAAAACACTCCGTCTCGAGGCTTCTCGGAGCCCCTCCCGGATATGTCGGATATGACGAGGGCGGATACCTGACCGAAGCGGTGCGCAGAAATCCCTATTCGGTGATCCTCTTCGACGAAATAGAGAAAGCCCATCCCGACGTATTCAACGTCCTGTTGCAGCTTCTCGACGAGGGACGGCTTACCGATTCGCAGGGGCACACTGTCGATTTCAGAAACACGATCGTCATAATGACCTCGAACCTCGGAAGCAGGTACCTCGCCGAAAGCGAATCTGTGGGAAGGGAAGAGATCAGGGAAAAGATGACCGCAGCGCTGAAAGAGTTCTTCCGGCCCGAGTTCCTCAACAGGATTGACGAGATAATCGTCTTTGATTTTCTCTCTGTCGAGGATATCGCAGATATCGTCAGGCTGCAGATCGAACGGGTCAACGGCAGGCTGAAAGAAAACGGGATCGAGGTGGATATATCACCGGAACTTATCGAAGAGCTTTCCCGTAAAGGGTATGACCCGCAGTTCGGAGCGCGGCCTCTTAAAAGGCTCATCCAGAAGATGATCCTCGATCCGCTTTCGAAGATGTTGCTGGAAAGCGCCATGGAACCGGGAACTGTTCTTCTGGCCGGCTGGAAGGACGGAGAGACGACATTCACGGCGAAGAAATGACCTGCCGTCGTCAGGACCCGGTCTTTCCATGGTAAGACCTCGCTATCCTGAATCCACCCCAGCTGAAAGCGAGATAAGGATATCCCTTGCCCCTCGACGATACGACCTCCTGGTAGATGGGGCATCCGAAACCAGCGTCCCTGCAGGCATGCATCGTCCCTTCAGTCGGACCGATGGGATCTTCGACCGGGCTTTTTTCGTACCACTCTTCCGAATACCAGTCCCAGCACCATTCGTAGACATTTCCGCTGATCCCGTGTATGCCGGAGAAATTGGGCGCGAATGTGTCGACCGGTGCCGTCCAGGCGTAACCATCATCATATCCTTCCCAGTAGCTTCCGACCCCCCACTGCCTGTGCGCCGCTTCATCGCGCGTATTGCCTGCCGGCCGGCCGTCGATCACCGGCATGCTGTCGCCCCATGAATATTTGATATCCCTGCCCCTGCTCCTCGCGGCATATTCCCATTCAGCTTCGGTAGGAAGCCTGTACCCGTCAGCTTCCCTGTCCCACGTAACGGTCGAATCAGGCCCTGTAACGTAGCACGGCGCGAGCCCTTCCCTGGCGCTTCTCCAGTTGCAATATGCTATGGCGTCCCACCAGCTGACGCATACGACGGGATGCATGTCATGCTGCTTGAAGTATGGCCTCTTCCAGCTCGCGTTCCCCGGTCTTCGGATCGCCTTTCCGATAAAGACAGAGGCGTTGCGAAGCCTCTCAGCGGTCGTCACATATCCCGTCTCTTCGACAAACTCGGCGAACTGCCCCACGCTGACCTCGCACCGGCCGAAATAGTACGGTCCGAGCCTCACCTCGTGGAGGAATTTTTCATCCTGGTCGGCCATCTCGAACCTGTTCCCCATGATGAAACTTCCGCCTTCGATGAAGACAAGCTCACCCGGCCCCTCTTGATGCCTGGAACATCCAGCAGTCAGAAGAAAGACGCAAAAGAACGGGATAAACAGTCTCAAAACAATCCTCCTGAAAATAAACCAGAAAATACCGGACAACCTTTTTCTATTATAACACCGGCAGCTGTTGAGAGAGCCGGAAAAGATCCTCTTCCCTTCAGCTTGCCCTGTGGGGTCTCAGCCAGATCACGAAGGGAACCGATCCCGCCGCGACAAACGCCGATATCCTGAATGTTAGTTCAAGGCCGATTCTGTCGGCGGCGATTCCGACGACGAGGATCATCAGCGAACTTAGAAGGAAATTCAGCATCATGTATATCCCGTTTATAAACGACATCCTTTTCGAATCGATGTCATGGACCAGAGCCAGCAGCACCGGTCCGCTGGCAAAAAGAAAAAGCCCGGTCAGGACCAGGATGGGGATCGCGAACCTGTCGTCAAGCGTCATGAACATCCACATGAGGAACGGATTGACCGCCGATATGATAAGGAGCGTCTTTTTCCTGCCGATCCTGTCAGATATGATGCCGGCAAGAAACGTCCCTCCGGCGCCGGAAAACTGGAGTATCGAAAGGGATATCCCCGCGACCCAGAGCGAAGCTCCCCGTGAAGTCAGGTAGGTAGGCAGGTAGATAGTCAGCGCCGCTTTCATCGCAGCCCGGCAGAGGAATATCCCCGTGACCGAAATAAAGAAAGGCACAAGACCGGCGAGCACCTTCCGCGCTCCTCCGTCTCCTTTTTCCTTCGGGCCTTTCTCGATCGAGACATCTTTCAGCATGAAGTAAAGGATCAACGAAGCGAGCAGGCCGAATGGGACGAGCCTGTACGTCCCCTCCATCCCCCATAGCGAGACAGCGCCGAGTATCACAAGTGGCCCAAGTGTCCTGGCCAGTTCGCCGCCGAGCATGTAATAACTCATCCCCCGCCCTATCTTTCCCGCCGAGACATTCTTCATCATCACCGGGGCCGTCACGTGAAAGATCGAGGAACTGACTCCCGACAGCAGCATCAGCACGGCAAGAAATACGTATCCCGGTGCTATCCCGATAAGGCTCATAAGGACCGCCGTAAGGCCGGGAGTCACTATGATCAGGTATCTTATGCGGATCCTGTCGGCAAGAAGCCCGAGAAAGGGGTTGGCGAGCGATGGCAGCCGCCTGAATATATCAAGGAGACCCGCCATGAAGACGCTCATAGAGAATTTTTCTATCAGAACCGGGAGGATCGGGGCGAGAAAAGCTGTCGGGATATCATGGGCAAGATGCGCCAGTGATATCGTCACCACCTTGCTGAGACCGGATTTCTGCTTATTCTTCATCTGGTCTTAAAAAGATCGTCGCCGCCGGTCATCCGGCGGCGACTTTCCATGATACTGCCGGCAAGAATTGGCCGCGGGCCACCCGGGCCTCTCTGGCCGTGGACCCGCGCGTAAGATCGATCTCTCGATCTTACGAGAGCTTTTTGATCTCCTCGGATATCCTGATTATATGTTTCTGTTCCTCGGCGATGAGAAGGTTGATCTTTTCGGAGCCAAGGTCAGCCCTCGTCATTGATTTCATAGTGGAGAAGAACAGGATCGTATCCTTTTCAAAGATCAACGCCGCATTGAGCGCGTCGATAGCGTCAGCAGCTTTTTCGGCGACCTGTTCGGCCTCTTTCTCGTTGGAGAAAAGACGCGATTTGACGAGCGCTTCAAGATAAAGGTTGTTTACTCCTTCCGGGTCCATGACCGTAGGAGTGGCTGAGTCGCCGCCCAGCGTGTCGCGAAGTTTCTTGAATATCTCCCAATGGGATTTTTCCTCTTTAGCAAGGTATTCAAAGACCTTTTTCACCTTCGGGTCCTTGGCCAGTTCGGCGGCCTTTTTGTAATAGGCTTCGCCGTTCTTCTCGATATCCATTCCCATCTCGAATACTTCATCCGCGTTGAAAGTGATTCCCATTTATATCCTCCTTGACCTGAATTGTGCTATTCAACCTCGATCAGACTTTCTCGAACATATCTTTGCCTACACCGCATTCCGGACATACCCAGCTATCCGGAATATCCTCGAATGATGTGCCTGGATCAATGCCGGCATCAGGATCGCCGATCTCGGGATCATAAATATAATCGCAGATCGTACATCTCCATTTTTTCATCATTGCCTCCTTTTCATCCTAATTTATTCTAAAAATGATATTTTGTCCATATCAAATGGCAAGTGCCGGTCAGCAGTGGCTTTAGGCCCTTTCCCGGCCTGCATGAGGCTATCTGATGATCATCAATTTGCCGGTTTCGACTCCCGCGCCGATCTTCAGCCGGAAAAAATACACACCTGGCCCAAGCGTTGAAGCATTGAAAAAGGCGCTGTGCCTTCCCTTCCCGCGCGGGCCCAGCGAGTGATACCTTACCCGGCGCCCGGCCAGGTCGTAAACGGAGAGACTCACAACGGCGGGACTCTCAATCGTGTATTCTATCCTTGCCAAAGATCTGAAAGGATTGGGATAAACGGCGACCGGCGCTTTCGGGAGAGGATCGCTGTCGTCACCGGTATACGGATCGAAGACCTCGATCCTGATTCCATTGCTGGAGGCGATACCATTCTCCTTCACCGCCCTGGCTGTTATCCGGTACTCGCCGAGAGGGACTCCATTCCACTCGAATCGATAGGGGAATGAAAGATCCTCTCCGAGCTTCTCCCAGTTCGCGAAAAATTCGACTTTCGCGATTCCCCCGGAGACCGCCGAAGCGTCCACCTCGAAGACGGCTGTATCGAGAGGCGAATATACAGCCCCGTTAACCGGGCTCGTGATCATGACGGCGGGAAGGTCTTCTCCGGCCGGACTGGTGGCGAGGTCCTGTTCCGCGTTGACCGAGGAACCGGGGACTGGTGGAAGGCCGAGAAGATGAAGCGCGAGGTTGCCTGTGCCTGAATTCCTCAGCGGCTGCGGAACAGCCTCGTAATCGGGCCTTGCCGACCCCGGATCCTCACGGCTGGAGATATTCAGCGTGTACAGATCGACGCCGGCGGGGATCCCCGGGCCCCATACATAGACCGGTACGGTATAATCGTCGCTGATCGCCGGGTCGCTGTGATCGTACCCAAGCCCCCCATGATCGGATGTGATTATGACAGCGGTATTTCCCTGGAAAAGGGGATCGGCATCGAGCAGGTCAAAGATCCTGCCGATCTGCGAGTCGACAGCCTGGACGGCATCGAGATACTCGATGCTTTTCCAGCCGGACGAATGACCGGCGGCATCGGGATCTCCGTAATGAATGAAGTTGTACCGATGGCCCCCCGTCTCAAGAGATGAAAGTACCGAATCGGTCAGAGCGGAGATATCGAGCTGGTAGATATACCTGTCTATCTTGTCGCGGCCGTCATCGGCACCGACGGTATCTTCTGCTCCATTTACCCCGTTCCAGCTTCTGTCGATCAGGGCGAATTTGTCCTTGCTGGCGTAGAGGGCGGCTTTCAGGCCATGATCGCTTACCACATCGAAGACGCTGGCGACATATGTGCCGTGCGTTTCGGCCACCGTACTGCCATCGTCATAGTTGAAATCCACTCCATGCCCCTCAGGCCCAAGGACCGCCCTGCCTGTCAGCATGCAGATATGATTTGGAAGGGTCACGGTGACGTCATAATCTGTCCGCGCGTTATCGGTCAGCGCGCCCTCGACCCGCAAGCGAAAGAGGTTCGGAGCGCCGAGAGGTCCGAGCGAAGTCACAGCGTCCGGCCGCAGGCCGTCGATACTGATGTGGATGATATATGAAAACGGCTCCGCCGCCGGGGCATTGATAAAGGGACGGCCGGAAAGACAGTCACTGCCGGAGCATACCACTGCCGAAAGAAGCAGGAAGATCGACGCAAGGAATCTCCGAACCGTCATTTCCTCCATCAACCCCTGTTATTTCTCTCCGGAAAGATCCTTTATTTCTCCCCACGAGGTGTTATCCGATCCAACGACGCCGGTAAAAAATATCTTCATCGTCGAAGTATGCCTGTATCCGACCGGTGGCGGACTCGATGACAATCCCCCATGCATCGTCCAGGAGTCGGGGGCGGGCAGCTCCGCGAGCTTTGTCCCTCCGGTGAAGACGCAGTCAGCCACCAGCACCGGTGGCAGAAATCCGAACGGATCGTCGGTCCTCAGGAAATTCGAGATCGTCCCGACAAGTATAACCGTACCGTTCTGAAACGAGGATGGAGATACCGCGTTGGGTGGATTGGTTCCGTAATCGCCGTCTCCGGACGGGTCTTCGTAGATGATGAATTCGGCATCGGCGTACGAGATATCGATAGCGAACATCGATGACGCGATATTCGTGATCGAAGTCTGGCAATACATCGTGTATTCATTGTTCGCGAAATCGACGGTGAACGGATAATCGAAACCGACAGGCGGTTCGAGCATCGATACGAAGGTCACGACCGTCCCGACCTGTTCCGGCGCCGTAAAATAGTCGGCTCCATAAGCCTCGATCTGTTCCTGGGCCAGCGTGACGTTCGGAACGAGCAACAGGCCCACGCACAGAAACATAAGCATTTTACCCATCAAGTCCTCCTTGCGTTCTCCCCTTAAAAACTTTTGCTGCGCCGGGCCTGGCGCTTGCCTGGCATCCAGGCCCGGCTTGTTGATCTTTCAGGTTATCTGAGAAGTACCATTCTTCTCGTTACTGTTTCATTCCCCGCCTTGATGCTGTAAAAATAGATCCCCGACGAGAGATGATCGCCATTGCTGTCTCTGCCGTCCCACTGGACCGTGTTGAATCCGCTCTGGACGATGTTCGAAACGAGCGTCTTGATCCTCTGTCCGGCGACGTTATATACCGCTATCGTCACTGGAGCCTGGTTCTCGATCTCGTAGCTGATAGTAGTCATCGGGTTGAACGGGTTGGGGAAATTCGAGACGTTCGTGACGGCGCCCGGCGTATCGTTCCCTCTGCGATAGGCTATGTAGTCGATATCGAGAGGGATCAGGCCCGCCGCTACGATCTCGTCATGGTTGAGCATCTCTGCGATATCCTTCGCCAGCTCGTCATTCGACGGATTATCATCGACGAGGAGCTGCGAAATGAAAGTTATCGCCTGGCTTACCGTTGCCTGATCCGTGCTGATGAACTGCCATGAACTCAGCCTTCCCGAGACGACGTTGAGAAGCAGGCCGGCGAATTCCTTGCGCGCTTTCTCGTACATCGTCGGTTTTTTCAGCGAGAAGATGCTGCTGAAATCCTCAAGGGTCACGACAGGAATGAATATCTCGAAGTACTGGTCGAATCTTGAATGGATCGTCACGAAATATTCAAGGAGCAAATCGGCCGGGACCTGGACGCCCTTCTGCTTGCCCTGCAGAGCGCATGTGATCTGGTGTTTCCAGAATCCGGTGCTCCGGGGGCAGTCCTGGGTCGCGAGGCGTTCGAACAGAAAATCGACGACGGCGTGATCGCCTGGCTGGCAGACGATATCGACTTCAGTCGGCGATTCCGGATAGTACCCGAGAGGCACTATGACGCTGACAGCTATCGAATCGGTCGCGACGTCGAAGAAGTGATAGTTGCCCGACTCATCTGTCAGAGTCGAATGGGTGTTTCCTTCGCCGTCAACGATATCAACCGTGACGCCAACGACCGGCCCGCTCGTAGCCGAATAATCGTCACCGCCCGGGCAGAAAAATTCTTCGACATCGAGGACCACAAAATCTTCGAAGACAAAACCCTCTTCAAGAGGCTGCGAGCATGACGTGTGAATCGTGACCGCATCGCATCCGACCGCGATCGTCGTGTTCCCGTGCAGCTGCGCTTCGGTCGCCGTTATCGTGATGATATTTCCCTCGACAGTGGCGACAGCGCCATCGGACACGGTTACCGTTGAAGGATCACCTGTGCCTATATATTCAAGGACGAGTTTGACTATACCATCGCAGTTCGCGTCCTCGCAGGGGATGATCACCTTTTGAACGTCCGTCACCGTAAAATCATCGATGACATTACCGACCTGGATAGGCCTCGAACAAGATGTGTGGATATCGGTATCCTCGCACCCGATGCTTATCTTCGTGTTTCCGGGGAGATATTCGTCGAACTCGCAGGGAGTAAGCACCAGCAGATTGCCGAACACTTCATACTGCACGCCGCCGGTCAACACGACGGAAGAAAGATCTCCACTGCCACTGTATTCAAGGGCAAGCCTTGTTATACCAAGGCACTTCTGGCAGGTAGCCGGATTGTATATGAAACTTACGTTACCCCCCACCGTGCAGAGAGCGGGCGCGCTTATCTGGCCGATCGCCTGGAGAGAGAAACCGTCGGGGATATTGGGATCGTCCGGGCCGAAAGTGAACTCGACAATATTTCCATTCGGTTCTTCAAGTTCGGCCAACCCCGTACCGTTGGTGAAATTTACAAGGGTGACCAGGGCTCCGTTCTGATAGGTGAGATCATACGACATATAAGCGGAAGTTATCGTCCCGGACAGGAAGATCTCTCCATCCTCGAAGGTAGTGGGTATTGCGCTGATATCGGGATCGAGCTCGTATGACCCGTTCATCGATGGGTCGACGGCGATCTTTACCGCGCCGCCGGTAAAATTGGTATAAATCCTTGATCCGACGACGAACTGTTCCGTCACGACCATCGAACTGATGCTCCATGTCATCTCGCTGGACAGCAGATCGACATTGATCTCCGGCACTGTGGAGCTTATAAAGCCCACTCCACCAAGAAGGTCGCCAGGTTCCATATATGGAAAATCTCCGACGACATAGAGAAACCCGTTGTCATTCATTATGACAGTGGCTGCCTCTGATGAAAGTGGAAGGATCAGGGAGAGACAGAGAACAAAAAACAGGAGTTTTGACACAGCTTTCATGGTGCGTACCCTCCGATGCCAAAGTTGCCCGCTTCAAAATGAAGAGGATGTCTTGCTCTGACCGCACTTCCCCCCCGGAAATACAGCCAGGATGATTTATCCAAAAAGCCTGATAAAGCAGAATCTTACCATAAATGGAGGTTTTTGTCAATGGCACAGTACGGGCAGCGGGGCGGTAAACGATTAATTACAGGGAAGTTAAGCTAATATACGCACGTGCGGCCTTAGCCGAATAAGGATAACACCCCATGACGCCTTCAATTATCCTGCCATCCCAGATCTGTTATTTCTCCTGTCTTTCGCGCCCGCACCTCTTCTCCGCGTGACCCACTCATAAAGAGTCGGCAGGACGATCAGCGTGAGGATCGTCGAAGAGACGAGTCCTCCGATGACGACGACGGCAAGCGGCCTCTGTATCTCCGAACCGGTGCCTGACGCGATCACAAGAGGCATAAGGCCGAGCGCCGTCGTTATAGTCGTCATAAGGACCGGCCGCAGTTTTGACATGCACCCGGTGATCACCGCCTCTCTCAGCTCCATCCCCTTTTTCCTCAGGTGGTCGAAACGCGAGACGAGAACGAGCCCGTCAGTGAGCGCGATCCCGAACAGGGCTATGAATCCTATCGACGAAGGAATGCTTACATTCTCCCTGAACAGAAGAAGGGCGAATACTCCCCCGACAAGGGCGAGCGGAATATTGAGCATTATCAGAAGGACGTCGCTGAATGAATTGAAAAGGCCGTATAGCATCATCAGGACAAGAAGCAGGGTCAGCGGGATGATAAGGCCGAGCCTTCTGTTCGCCGCCTGCTGAAGTTCGAACTGGCCGCCCCAGGCGAGCATGTACCCGGCCGGGATGCTGACTCCCGCATCCACGGCCTTCTGCGCGTCGCGAACGAAACTTCCCGCGTCTCGGCCGCGCACGTTGCACTGGATCGAGATATAACGCCTCGTATCCTCCCTCGATATCTGCCTCAGGCCTGTCACCGCCTCGATCCGGGCGAGTTCCTTCAAAGGGACGTTGTATCCGGCCGGCGTCCGGAGAAGAAGCTCCTCGATATCGCCGATATCCCCGCGGTAGTCCTCTTCGTATCTCACCGTGATCGCGAAGATCTTCTCGCCCTCGAATACCTTTCCCGCCTCCTCGCCGGCAAGAGCTCTCTGAACGGCAAGCTGCACATCCAGGCTGCTCAGGCCATGCCTGGCGATCCGGGCCCTGTCCATCTCGATCTGGAGCTGCGTCTGGCCGTCGACCTGTTCGATCCTCATGTCGGCCACTCCCTCGACATCGCCAAGTGCCGAGACGATCTCGGCAGCTTTTTCCCTCAGAAGAGACATGTCGTGGCCGAAGAGTTTCGCTACCACCGTCGAACCTGAACCGCCGACGAGACCGTCGACCTCATGCTTGATCGGCTGCGAAAAACTGAAAGACACTCCCGGATATCCGCTGAGCCTCTGGTCTATCCTTTCGACCAGCTCTTCCTGGTTCCGGCTCGTTTTCCACTTGTTCTTCGGCCTGAGAGTCACCGTCATGCAGGCGTAGTTGGTATGGTGCATATGCGGCCCGACTTCTCCATACCCTATATCGGCTATGACATTCCTTACCTCCGGAAAACTCATGATATCGCGCGATATCTCTCCGGTCGCCGCTTCTATCTCCTCAAGGGAGATGTTCGGGTTCATATAGGCGAGGACCTGCACCGACCCCTCCTGCAGCGTCGGCACGAATTCCCTTCCCAGTAGGCTGAAGACGATTATACCGGCCGCGACGAGGACGCTTATGACAGTCACGACGAGCTTCCTGCGCTCGAGCGAATAGAGCAGTATCGATCTGTAACGATCGATAAGAGCGGCGGGAACTTCCCTTCCCTTCTTCACCCCATGCCTCTTCCCGTGCAGCATCTGGTAAAAGACCGGAGCGATTACAAGGGCGTATATCAGCGACCCGACCATCGTGGTCGATACGGCGAACGCGAGCGGCCTGAACATCTTTCCCTCGACTTCGCCCAGCGTGAAGATCGGAAGAAAGACTGTTATGATTATTACGATCGCGAAAAATATCGGGCGGCCCACTTCGCCTGCCGCGGCGAGGATGCTGCTCTCTATCGGCGATCCCTTCGCCGTATCTCCGAAAGTCGAATATATCTTCTCAACGATGATGATCGTCGCGTCGACGATCATCCCCAGCGCGATCGCGATCCCTCCGAATGAGATCAGGTCGCCGGGGATAGCCGCCTGTTTCATCAGGATGAAGGCGAAGAGCGTGGAAAATGGAAGGGAGCAGAGGACTATAAGTGCGTTACGGAAATCCCCAAGAAAAAGAAAGGAGACGAGGCATACCAGCACCAGGCCCAGGGCGAGAGAGTTTCTGACGGTATTGATGCTGTTGCTGACAAGGGCCGACTGATCGTAAAAGATCTCCATCCGTACGCCGCCGGGAAGGGTGGAGTTTATCTCGTCGATCCTCTTTTTCAGGCGGTCGATCACTTCGAACGAATTCGCTCCGTGCAGCTTGTAGACGCTTCCCGTGACGATCTCCTTCCCGCCGTTGAGGATCCCGACCCCTCTTCTGAACGCCTCGCCGAATTCGACGGTGGCTACGTTCTTTATATATATCGGCGATCCATCCCGCGCGCAGACCACCGTGTTCTCTATATCAGCGACCGTCTCGATCATGCCGATCGTCCTGACCACCAGCTCTTCCGAGCCTTTTTCGATTATCCCGGCGCCGAGATTGAGATTGTTTTCCCTGATCGCGCTTACGATATCGTCGATCGTGAGGCCGTATTCGAGTAGAAGATCCGGCGAGACCCTGATCTGGTACTGCCTTTCGTATCCCCCCTGGCTGATGATCTTCGCCACTCCCGGCACGGTCTGAAGATCGCGTTTGATCACCCAGTCCTGCAGGGTGCGCTGCTCGGTGAGGCCGGTCTTTTCCGCTTCGAGATAATAGGCGAGGATATGCCCCATCCCGCTTGCCACAGCTCCCATCTCGATCCCGTGCGGCATATTGACCCCACCTGGGATACCTTCCTGCGCCTCCTTGATCCTTTCCGAGACGAGCTGCCGCGCGAGGTAGATGTCGACATCATCTTCGAAATAGATATTGACGGTGGAGAGCCCGAGAGAGGATATCGAACGGATCTTCCTCACCCCCGGTATCCCCCTCATCGCCACTTCGACCGGCCTTGTCACGAACTGTTCGACCTCTTCCGGCGCCATACCCTCAAGTTCGGCGAATACCTGGACGAGGTTCGGGCTTATATCGGGAAAAGCGTCGATCGGCATATTTGCCAGGGATATCGCCCCGGCAAGGCAGACCCCGATAAACCCCGTCACGACGAGCCACTTGTGCCTGAGCGCCATCTGTATTGATTTTGTGATCATTCCGTTATTTCTCCATCAGGTTTAATGCTCATGACCAATGCACGAAGGGTCCCCTTCTCCCTTTTCGATCTCCGCCTTGAGCCGGAAGTTGTTTTTCGTCGCGACCGCTTCCCCGGCGAGAAGGCCGGAGAGGATCTCGATATGCAGGTCGTTCGATCGCCCGGTCCTGACCGGCCTGAGTTCGAAGAGGCCATCTTCCCTGACGAAGACGCAAGGCACGTCGTCAACGCTCTGCACGGTGTTTTTCGCTACAAGCACGCCGGCGAATCGGCTCGCTATCAGAATATCCGCCGTGATGAAAGTGCCGGGCCTGAGCTTTCCCGAACGGTTGTCGAGGATCACCCTTGCCAGCGCTGTCCTGGTATTTTCGTTTATCACCGGATCGATGTAGCTGATCACTCCTCTGATGACATCGTCTCCCGATCTCGATCTGATGTCCACCTCCTGGCCGGCATCTATCACTCCCGCGTCGCCCTGCTGTATTTGAAGATCGGCCCAGACAGTGTCAAGGTCGGCGATTATAAAAATATCCTCTTCGGCGCTCAACGCCTCTCCGAGCGTTATATGTCTTTTGATGACAGTCCCGCTGAAAGGCGCGGTTATCTTGAAAACGGTAAACATCTCGGCCGGTTCAGACTCAAGCCGGCTGAGATACTCGCTGTCGAATCCGAGGGCGCGGAGTTTCTGCCCGGCGCTTCGCGTCGCTATCTTCGCCTCGGCCAGGGCCTTCCTCGCGTCGAGGTATTCCTGCTCCGAAGAGATATTCTCCTCTCGAAGCTTTTGTTCGCGGATATATACAGCCTCGGCCAGGCCCAACTGTTCGATCGACGCAAGGTACGACGCCTTCGCGTCGGCAAGCGCGCCGCTCCCCACCGTGGCGAGGACCTGCCCCTTATCGACCCGGTCGCCGAGACCTGCCCGGACCGATGTCACTATCCCGGGCATGCGCGGAACGATATGGGCCATCCTGTCCGAGTTGATGACGATCTCGCCGGGAACAGTCCTGCTCATCTCGATTTCTCCGCCCGATACGATCTGCGTCTCGATCCCGAACCTCGCCATATCTTCGTCCGATATGTGAACGACCCTTTCGGCGCCGTGATCGTGCGAGCCGGCCTCTTCCAGACGCGGATCTTCGCCAGGCGGTTCGATCGCGGCAGTATGCTCATGGCCCTCTTCGGCCGCCTCGTGGCCATGCCCGCTGTGATCGTCCACCGCCTCTTCCCGATGCGGATCTTCGACCTGCTGATGGTCATGCCTGTCAGGCGGCCCGGATCTCGGGATCATCTGCGTACCGACTATTATCAGCATCAACAATCCTGTCGCCAGAAGGGCGAATTTCCAGAACCTCATTATTCATCCTCGCTTTTTGATTGAAACAGATCCTCGACCGGGCGTCCGATCAGCCGCTCGAGATCGGCTTTCGCCTTGTGATATTGAGCCAGGGACTCTATATAACGGGTCCTTACCTGGAAAAGAGTCCTCTGCGCGTCGAGAAGGTGCAGGTAATCGAGCTTTCCTTCCCTGTAACTGGTAAGGGACGCGTCGAACACGCTCCGGGCTCCTCGAAGCACGTTGTCCCTCAGTTCAACAGCTTCGGCGTACGCGCCTGAAAGATCGCTGGAGGCGCTTGTCAGATCAGAGCGCACTCTTGCCTCTTCGGCGGCGCGGATCTCTTTCGCGCCGGCCAGGCGATACCCGGCAAGCTCTTTTCCCGCCTGGTTTCTGTTGGAGATCGGGAACGGAATCGATATCCCGAAAACGACAAGATTATCCCCCGTCTCGCTGAATCTCTGCATTCCCCCGCTCACGGTGATGTCGGGAAAAGCTCCCTTCTTCTCGAGATCCAGGGCGGCTTTCTGCCTCTCGACCTCTGCCGAGGCCCTCGCGATTTCGGGATTATCTTTTAGAAACGCGGCAAATTCCGCCCCGGGGGGCAGGGGTTCGATATGCTCAAGATCTCCCGCCGCCCTTGAAAAGACCGGGTCGGCCACTCCCCACATCAGCGAAAGGTTTCTGCGGCAAAGGTCAAGCTCTCTCGCCGAGCGCTGATCTTCGATCATGATATTGGAATGAGTCACTTCCGCCCTCGTCTTCTCCAGCGGGGAATCCTTTCCCGAATCGACCCGCTTTTCCACCGTCTTCAACAGCTCGCCGGACAGCCGTACCAGTTCACCGGTAAATTCAAACTTCTGCTGCGCCGATAGAAGATCGATGAAAGCCCTGGTCACATCTGTAAAAACGCGGAGCCTTTGCGCCTCGTAATCCCAGCCGGCGACCTCGCTGCCCAGCGAAGCGAGTTTCTCCCGTTTCCCCCTTTTTCCTCCGAGCTCGATGAGCCTGCTCAGCTGGATCGTATATATCGCGCCGTCGAACTCCCTTTTCGCTCCCGTGCCTCCGGCATCCTCGACCTCGATACCGAGCTCCGGATTCGGTCTCAATGATGCCTCGAGCCGCATCGCCTCCGATTCGCGGACCTTCCATGAATACGCCTTGAGCCCCGGGTTGCGCATCAGAGCAAGGGCCAGCGCGCCGCGCAGGGTCAGAGGACCGTCCGGCTCCTCGATAACACTTTCTTCCGAAACAACACTCTTTTCAGGGGGCTGATAGAGTTCGAACTCGTTGCCCAGCGGCCTCGGCTCGGGCAGCCTGATCGCCCCGGCGCTTTTCCCGCAGCTCGCAAACGGCAGGATCGACAGGGCCAGAAAGACCGAAAGAAGTTTTCTTGACATGATTATCATCCTGAACATTTAAATTTTACAGATCGGCCCCGCGCTTGATGACGCCGCGGACCGGTCCAATTGAACTTTTTTAATCTGGAATATTAATTAAGCGGGGAGCGATTCAAGCGAGCATGACGACAGACTGGAGCGAATCAAGACGCAGACAGGCCGTATCTTCCGGCGCCCGGGAGAGTCTTGATTCTACAAACTGAAAATCATCGGCAGTCCTGCCGGCGATCGAGACCGCGACGAGAGGGTCCTCGCCTGTCCATGACCTGCCGGGCAGGGTGAAAACAAGTTTCTGGTGATCGTGGGATTTCACCGAGTCCATCGCCTGGTGCGGATGGTCCTCATGGTCGTGGCGGCAGCACTCCTGGTGGATATCGGAGTGGTCCTCTTCGGCGGCTTCCAGGCAGAACCGGCCGTGGAGGCCTTCGCCCGTGTTTGTCTCGAGGCAGGACGGGCAGTAAATCCCCCAGATGAACCAGTTACCGATCAGCATCAGCGATAAAAACGCGATCTGTCTTTTTTTTATTTTATCTCTCATGTGGCGCTGATCTTTCGTTTCCAGGTCGTTGTAATCACCGTCGAAATATATGGCGCCGGCCTTTCGCGCGCAACACCTCTCCCCCTGTATACAAATATATTAACCGCAGGTTCCGGAAAAATCTTAAATGATTCCTTTATGGCGCGCCGGGATCGCCCCGGCACGATTTAGCCCGGCGTGATTGGACCTCAGGGAAGGTCTCGCGCGTTGAAGGAGGAATACCGCTTCATCGCAAGCTCGTTGAGCTTCTTTTCCCTATCCAGCAGGGCCTGGTACCGCCTGTCGCCGTGGAGATTGTCGTAAAATGGATCGTTCAGGAGATCGAGGTAAAAGATATACGGGTATTCCCTTGTGCCTCGTATCTCCGTATCGAGCGCGCCCAGCGCCTCGGTCTTCATTCCGAGAAGAGCGTAGACCTCGGAGTTTGCGAAGATGGCAAGAGCTTCTTCCTTTTCTCCCAGGGCCGCTCTGAAGATCGCCCTGCAATAAGGCAGGTAGGCGTAATCGGGATGCTTCGATTCCGTCAGTTCGATCAGCTCGCGCACCCTTTCAAGATCTCCCATCTTGACGTTCAGGGCGATATAACGGCTGGGGAAAACAAGCGGCACCGGCGCCATCTCAAAATAATTATCGAAATAACGCGCCGATTTTTCGTAGTCGCCAAGTTCGAGATAGCAGACGCCTAGCTTGTACGGCGTCCAGAAGTAATACGGGTCAAGTTCAAGGGCTCGCGCGAGATATGGGATCGCCTGCTCGTAAAGGCCGTGGTAGAGGAGACAGGTGCCGGCAAGAAAGTTCACCTCTCCGAGGTTGGGATTAAGTTCGAGGGCGCGGGTGAGAAACCCGAATCCCTCATCGCGGTTTTTTTCGATCGCGTAAAGGACGTATCCTTTCAGCGCCGCCATCTGGGCCGAACCGGGATCGAAGGCGCACCCTTTCACGCAGACATCGATCACATACTCGCGGTCGCGTGGATCCTCGGTAACCATGTAATGATGTTCGTATGCCCAGGCGAGGCCGTAATATGCCATTGTGAAATCGGGATCTATCTCCAGAGCCCGATGGAACATCTCCACTCCCGCCCTGAAATCATCATCAGCGAACGATATGACGAACTTGCTTTTTATAAAATGCATACCCTTCATGTAATATTCATAAGCCTCCATATCTGGGGCGGCAAATCCGGGCTCCCTGGCCGCGGCACCGGAGATTGTCAGCTCAAGCGCTTTTGCGATCATCGATGATATCCTGTCCTGCACGTCGAAAATGCTCTCCAGCCTCTCATCGAGGGTGTCCGACCAGAGATGGAATCCGCTCTCGGCATTTACAAGCTGGGCCCTGACGCGTATCCTCTCTCCCTCGCGCTGGACCGAACCCTCCACGATATGTTCAACGCCCAGCTCCCTGCCGATCTCCTTGATATCCTTTATGCTTCCGCGAAAGCGTATCATCGACGCCGTCGCGATGACCTTAAGTTCCCTGTAGCGTGAAAGCCGGTCGTTGACGGCATCTGTCATCCCGTCGCAAAAATACTCCTGGTCCCCCGTTTTGCTGAGGTCGCGAAAGGGAAGCACAGCGACAGAATTGTGCCACTGCACCTGCCCGGCGTTCGAATCACTCCCTCCGCCCCCGCGCGAAAGAGGTCTTCCTGGAAGGAAATACCACGCCGCGGCGATAACGGCAATGGCGGCCGCCGCAATGACCACCGAAACAAGAGGGAGCGGCGATTTTGATTTCCCGTTTTTCCCCGGCGCGCCCCTTCCGGCACTCCTGCCCGTGGAATCACCCTTTTCCATCCTGCAGATCGCTTCCTGAAGGTCTACTATCAGGTCATCGGCGTGCTGGTACCTTTCTTTCGGATTCTTTGCCATACATTTTGATACGATCCGTTCGAGTTCGAGCGGTACGCCGCTGCGGACGCCGCTGAGAGCGGCGGGCTCCTCGTTGATCACCGAGAAGACTGTCGCCTGCTCATACTCCGAGGCAAAGGGGCTTCTTCCCGATATCATCTCGTAGAGGATGACGCCGAGCGACCAGATATCCGTCCTCTCGTCGACCGCCGCGCCGCAGGCCTGCTCGGGAGACATATACGCCGCCGTCCCGATCGCGCCTCCTTCCCTGGTCAATCTCGTCATACCTTCCGACCTTGCGAGGCCGAAATCGGTTATCTTTATCACTCCCCGCCGCGACCTGATTATGTTGGACGGTTTTATGTCGCGATGCACTATACCCTTGCCATGCGCTTCGACGAGGCCTCTCGCGATATCGACGGCGATCCGGGCAGCTTCATCAAGAGGCAGAGGCCCCTCGGCGATTATGGAAGCAAGATCACGCCCCTCGACGAGTTCCATGGCGATGAATATTTCCTCTTCAGCTTCTCCGATCTCATAGACTGTGCAGATATTCTGGTGCTGGAGGGACGAGGCGGCCCGCGCTTCATGAAAGAAGCGTTTTCGCGCGTTTTCATCCCCGGAAAGTGAACGGGAAAGGAACTTCAGGGCGACATGCCTGTTGAGGTTGAGATCCTCGGCCCGATACACGACGCCCATACCTCCAGCTCCGAGATTATCGATGATCCGGTAGTGCGATATGGTCCTTTCCAGCATCGCCTGTATCTCTCCCGCCTTTCTCTATTGCCAGAAGCCGGGGCGGTTTCATCGATCGATATACAGAGCCCAGAGGCCCCGCACTTTTCGTCAATAAAATAAGGTGATAATAACCGCGCCGGTATGACGTTACCCCGGAAGAAACGGATTTGGCAAGGGATTATTCAGTCGTTTTCAGATCTGGCAGCGACTCCGGACCGGGAATACTCCTCGATCAGTCTGTCCGCTTTCATGATATTATTTGGTGAGAGTCCTTCGGGAACAGGGATATTCCTTGTTAGCAGTTTTAACCTGGCGCATTTCGAATAGTCCCCACGGCAGAAGTCATTTCTGTAAAGTTCCGCCATTGCCGGCATGTTCTTCATCTTGGCGTTGAAGAAAGGGCATATTTCAATTCTCTTGCAATCGGTCATCATAAAATTCCCAGTGGCAAACGGCACTTTTTACTGAGGCCTATTACTCTCTTCACCATATTATTATCGGCGGTCTATCGCGATCGCTTGATCTTTTTTTCAGTAAATCGCAGCTTTTTGCGCGGCACTTTTCATCTGATTCTACGCTTCGAGCACTTTGAAGGCGAGCAGCGTGAGGTCGTCGCTCATCGGGTTGCCCCTGATAAAGCTCCCAGCTTCGACCTCGAGAGCTTCGAGCAGGCGCCCTGGTGGCAGATCCCTGTTGGCGGCAATGAATTTCTCGATCCTCGCTTCCTCGAACATCTCACCGTCGGGATCTGTCGCTTCGCTCAGCCCGTCGGTGTAGAGAAATACCAGGTCCCCCTGCTCAAGCTTTACCTGTTCGAGCTCGTACGAGAAATCAGGCACCGCGCCGAGGATCAGGCCCCCCTGCTCGAGAAGCTTTACAGACCCGTCCCTGGAGACGACGTATGGAGAGTTGTGCCCTGCGTTGACATAGCTGAAGAGAGAGGTGCGCCTGTCGTAGATCCCGATGAAGAATGTTATGAACTGGTGAGCCTGCGTGTTTTCGTATATCAGGTGGTTGATCTGATCGACGATATTCTTAAGGTTGCTCCCTATCTTTACGGCTGTCCTTATCGACGCCTGCAGGTTGGACATCAGCATCGCCGCTCCGGCTCCCTTGCCCGAGACGTCCCCTATTGCCAGCACGGTGAGGTTCTCGTCGAGATTGATGACATCGTAGTAGTCTCCTGCTATCTCGAGGCATGAATCGCTCTTGCCGGCCACTTCGAGCCCGGGAGTCGCGGGAAGCGACTGGGGCAGGAGCCCCTCCTGTACTTTTCTGGCGATGTTCAGCTCGTTTTCCAGCCTGTTTTTTTCGATATTCTCTTCGAGAAGCATGATATTTTCAGTCGCTATAGCTACCTGCGAAGAGAGCGACTGGATCAGCTCCATATCGGCGCTTTTGAAATCGCTCTGCTCCGACTTCGATCCGACCGCCAGAAACCCGATCAGCGTCCCGTGGGTCACCAGCGGCAGCACGAGAGCGATGCGCTTTTCCATGATCCACTTGAGTTCTTCAGCGGTCAGTTCGATTTTTTCGGCGGCGATCGCCTCGTCGACCATCATCGGCCTGTTCATCAGCTCGAGCAGCCCCCGGCCGAAGCTGCTGTCCGGCATGAACGGCGTCTCCTCGCCGCTCCAGTGCCTCATCGGCTTACCCGATCCGGCCCTGATGACCGGATAGACATCGGTCACCTTTAGCGCCTCTCTGAATCGCGCCTCGAGGCCCTGCCAGAACTGGGCCTTGTCCGGAACGAGGATGGCATTCGTGAGAAAATCCCTCAGTATCAGCCTTAGCCTGTTTCTCTCCGGATAGATCCTGTCTTCCAGCATCCGCTGGACCCTTCTCTGGGCAGGCGTGAATCCGATCGCCATAAGAAGGGCGACAGGAGGCACTATGGCACGGCTTTCAACCCTGATACGCGAGAGAAGCGCCCCGCTGATAAAATAGACAAGAGCGAAAAAGACCGCCAGCAGGAGCCCGGTGACGATGGCGTAGCGCGTTCCCCTCTTTATTTTTCCTTCTACCTCGAGAAGGCGGTAGCGGCCGAAAGCATAGGCGAAGGAAAGGGGCGAAAGAAGAAGGCTGAGGAAAGTGAAGATGATGATACCCATCAGCAGGTATTGCGACTGCGACCGGAACCAGGCGTTGGCGATGTTGCCGACGATCATCAGAAAGAGTATCAGGAAAACGCCCGTACCTGTTCCCCACAGGACCAGGCGCGTCTGCCTTTTCTCGAGGTTGTCCTTTGTCTTTCTGCTGTACAGGGCCAGAAGGATGAAACCGGTAACTATCTGAACCAGTACGAGAAGGCCGATTATCAACTCCCCTTTTATCGCATCTAACGCCATAAGAAGCAGGATCGTTATAATGGGAACGTATGTCAGAAGATAGGTGATAAGGGGATGTTTCTGTACAAAGAGCCGCGGCTTCGGAAAGAGAAACTGAAGGTTCAGCCAGAAGGCGCCGACGAAAACGATGATTATCCCCATGGCATCAAAGAAATACTCCATCCAGGGAATCGTAAATGCCGGGATCCTGTGCATCCCTAGGTTGACCGCGCCTACCATGAAAGCGGTCATCGAATAGCAGAACATCGCCAGGGCCCTGACCGCCCCGGAATCTGGCCGTTTCATGAATGCCCAAAACCCGACGCCGGCGAACGAGAAAGCGATCAGGACCCGCAGGAAGTGAAGTATTGCCAGCGGAGAATACGAAAAAGCGGTTACTTTGACCGTTTTGATCACTGTTCTGAGAGTGTCCTCGCCGCTCTTGTAGACGATCGGGATCTCCAGTCCGGGAGGACTGCTCAGCTTTAGCCTTGAGAGCTCTCCCCTGCCTGAGAGGGAGTCGGCGACCTGGATCAGCGTATCTCCGATAGCGGGGTAGGGCGGGGAGAGGTAATCGAGCGAGTCGATACTGGTGAAGATGAACTTCCCGTTCTGGCCCTCGGTGAGCACGGTGTTTACATCGCCGAGAGACTTGCGCTTGATGACCCTGTACGATTCCTGCGTAAAGAAAAGCGCGGCAAAGAGAACGAGCGCTATCCCTGTGACAAGAACCGCTTTTGATATTATCCTGGACAACATCGGTCTATTATATAGCCTTTTTATTGGTTGTTATAGAATTATTTTCCGGCCGCATCCTCTGGTATCACCAAAAAAAGACAGCTCCTACCGGAGCAGGACCATCTTCTTCGATATCGTCTCTTTTCCGGCTTTCAACCTGTAGAAATAGATTCCGGAGCTTACAGGATTGCCATTTTGATCCTTTCCATTCCATTCTTTCGAGTACTGCCCCTTATCCTTGTACACATTGATCAATTCAGCTATCCGTCTGCCGGCAACGTCGAAGATCTCAAGCCTGACGGTGCAATTTTCAGGTATATAGTACATTATTGTTGTAGCAGGATTGAAGGGATTGGGATAATTCTGGAATAAGCAAGGTACTTCAGGTGTGCCTGTTGTATCATGCTCTTTGATAAAGTCATCACTGCCAACAAGTATCATGAAGCGAGCTTCACTGACTTCTTCTATAAATCTCCGCTGACCAATATCAAAATGATATGAATCCTTCGTTCTGAGATTTATCGAGCTGCCTGAATACCTGTCCACCAGGATAACTTCGAATTCTGACGGGATCGACTTGATACCATCGAATTCTATTATTATTTTATCCCCGCCAGCATCACATGAAAAGTTCTTGGCAATATCGAAATGCCACGCATACCCGGCAAAATCTTCATTTTCCCTGTTAGATACAAGTTCTTCTGATCCAGCACCGGGGGGCGGAAGAATATCAACAGCATATCTTTTTATACCGCATTCTCTTCCTGGCCGTACAAAATAGAGGGAAATACAGCGGCCGGGCGCCTGTGGAGGTTCTGAACAGTCATACCTGTCCCAGCCTGCGTGAGCCGAAGCGTTAACACCCAAGTAATTGGACATGTCCTCAGCACCGCAAGTAATCGCCATTAAAGAAATTCCCCAACCTGTTTCCGGGATGCAACGGTTCATGGCCATTGCCGGGTCTCTCCAGGCCGACAGGTCAGATGCATCTGAAGCAGGAATACTCATCTCGACTGCCGGACCGTTGTTCATCACCCAGTATCCCTCGAACGGTTCGAGATATGTAATTCCAAGTTCATAAGCTCCCGATGAGGGATTCCACCATACAGGATCCTCCACGTCAAACTGATTGGATGAATACGAGTCCCCTAACAGAATAGAATCCCAGCTTACTGTGAAAATGAACGGATTCCCGATCATATTCCACCCGGGCTTGAGTGTGAAACTGAAAGGCGCATCGGTCGGCGTTGATGCCCCGGCATGCGGCTCCGTATCAAGCAGAAGCGATTCACTGGCGACCACCCAGTAAGCCTGTCCTTGAACGATCGCTGAAATGGTATCATTTGGTATCTCGATATAACCAGAGCTTCCCGGTTCATATGTGAACATCCTCCATTTGACAGGATCCACGCTACCTAAATCATCACCCAGCATTCCAAGAAGTGTGTTTTCAGGTACATCCAGCGGAATGGAGATCATCGAATAAGTTCTGGCCGGAATCGGTTCCGGGAAGGCAAGGTTATCCACAATACACCGAAAATACTCCCGGTCATCTGCTGACGGGTAAAGGCTCTCGACGACACCGTTATAAGCACCGACCTGAAACTCCAGGCCCCTCGCACCTCCGACAGACGTCTGAATCTTCACGCTGTAAAGATCGTTGTACGGATCATCGAGATCCAGATTCATCCTGGCGCTCTCCAGAGTCTGCATGCCGCCTGAAGTATAATACAGGACCAGAGAATCGACCTCTACATGATCGGCCATGGCAAAACTCAGGGCAAGTGTATCTCCGGCCTGTAGAATACGGTTCGAATAATCTGTCTCGTTTGTCCATTCGAAAGAGATCGGCCTGCCAGTTCCGCTGAATGTAACCAATGCCAGGGTGTCACCGTTCGAAGCATCCTCGAAATATATATTTCTGAAATGATCCCCTCCTGAAAGGGGATTAAAGAACACGGTGCCACTGATAAATGAGTCCGGCGGTACCGTCAGGCCCGAATGAAGGCTGTCACCGAATTCCGGCTGATAGAAAAACTCGTCCGCCAAGCAGGGCGCTTCGCGAAGCACGAGGGGACTCCCGAGGTGATTATTGAAGACCAG
Organism: Candidatus Krumholzibacteriota bacterium; assembly: GCA_016932415.1. NCBI lineage: Bacteria > Candidatus Krumholzibacteriota > Candidatus Krumholzibacteriota bacterium. Next base: position 76,404 of record JAFGCX010000018.1, on the reverse strand, counting down.
TTCGGCGGAGGAAGTGTCTCCGGCTGTGGTTACAGGGAAGACCAGCGATGGAAAGACCAGGCTGCTTCCGAAACCGGCTCTCTGAACGAATACCTTCTCCCATTGGTATTCCGGAGATCTGTAATCCCCATATACGATGTACGCTCCTCCCGAACCATCCGGGATCATACCCTGGGCTCCAAAGTCCTCATCAAGATCTGCGATATGGAGCCCACCTTCCGGCCAATGTTTATTGCCGCCAGCGTCGACCCGCTGAGCTAAGATGATGAACCCTGAAGGCGAAACCGATCTGCGCCAGGATACTATGGCGCCCCCCGCATCATCTGGCGCAATATCGAGAGATTTATCACTATATATCTGAACACTGCCGGGAATCCAGAGAAGATCCCCGTTTCTGTCGACTCGCTGAAGATAGTGGCGGCTGGAAGCCATAACAATGGCTCCACCGCTGCCGTCTTCGACGGCGAGAGGAAAATCATAACTGGTTGCTCCAAAAATTTCGACACCACCCGAGGTCCATAATTCGTTTCCACCGGGGTCAAGCCTCTGAGCATAGATAGCATACTCGCCATCTTCATAGTTCACCCATGATACTATCGCCCCTCCAGAACCGTCAGTTACGATAGCCAGCCGCCTCTGAACGACTGAATCGGGATTCAGGAGAATGCCGCCTTGCCAGACAGGATTGCCTGCGGCATCAATCCTCTGCGCGACTATATCTCTTATCAAGCCATCTGTTTCCCTGTACCAGACCATGATTGCGCCGCCTGCGCCGTCGCCCGTGAGAACGGTTGTGGCATTACTTTCGTCATAGGTTCCCACGATGTAGGGGCCAGCATTAACACCCCCGGCAGTCCAGAGAGTATTCCCGGCTGAATCGATACGCTGGGCGTAAATTGCGTAGCCGCCGTCCCGATTATCACACCAGGTGATGATCGAACCACCGTATCCATCCTCCACCATGACCAGCTTATACTGGAGATCCGGATTCTCGCAGACCACCACTCCCCCCGTTTCCCACAGAAGGTTCCCATCCTCATCGATCCTCTGGGCATAGATATCTGATGATTGCAGCCATGCAGTTATCGCGCCACCGGCATTATCGGAAACCATCCTGTGGCTACTGCCGTCTTGAGCCGTAACAGTTATCGCGATTCCTTCGCGATTCCAGAGAAGGTTCCCGTTCTCATCTACCCTCTGCGCATAGATCCCATCATACGATCCAGTTACGCGTACGTCGGCCCAAATGACAATCGCACCACCATTACCGTCAGTAGTGATCTTTGGTTCGAACTGATGAAATTCGGCCGTGCACACCTCGACACCGTCTGTAATCCATGCCCCGCTAAGCCTCCCCGCAAGGACAAGGACCGCAACTGCGCTAAATAAAAGCTTTTTGCCGTGTTTACTCATAACAGAAAATCTCATTGTATGCTTAGACAATATCGATAATTCTATCAGAATTAACCGGGGCAAGTAAATAAATTGATCACTCTGTACAAGTTAAACAGATAAAAGCATGATTAGCCTTTATAAAGTATTTTCGAGCTGATGTTGAAAAAAGGTTATATTGGACTTCCCACAATTTCGTAGACATCTCAAGGTCATGTAGTCAAGTCAGCCAATATTCATGTTTGCCCCGGAAGGAGACTGTCATTCCTTCGTGAACATTATCTGTTCTCCCGGTACGACTACGAGCTTGATCCCGCCCATGGAAATCGAACCGAATGTATCTGTCGCCTCCACGTATAGGAAATGGATGCCCGACCAGAAAACTCGTTCCGGTGCAGAGATGTTTTCAATTGAAACCGCCGTGGCCCACTGTGAGGGATCATCAGGGTAGGTGATGTCCCATCCGTAACGGTATCCGGCGATCTCACCGCCATAGTAGGATGCGTCCCCCTGCCAGGAGAAGTTCAGTGGTGTCCCCGACTTTATCTCCACCGTCTGGAAATACCCGTTTGCCGGTATTGTATAGTCTCCCAGGTGCAACTCCGATATATCGATTCGAAGCCTCGACCCGAATGAGACAAGGAAAATCCTCGCATTCACGTTCCTTGTGAAGATATTAGTGATACTCTTCCCCGGACCTATCGCCTGCACGGCAAAGACGTACTCCCTGTTCAGGCCGATCTCTTCGTCATCCCCGATCAGAACCTCGCTACCCATTCCGTTTCCCGCCGGGTATGCAAACCAGCGGGACCAGAGGTCCTCGTACCTCGACGGATTGGCATTCAGATCCTCGATAATATTGAATGTAGGATTATACGCGCCGCTCGGATCCTCAACCTGATGAAACAAGTACCTGACCCTCTTAACCCCGGTCCCGAGCGCAGCGTGCCAGCTGAGCCTGAACATCGGCGGCATGGTAACAGTTCCTGTGGGATTCCAGCCGGGATAGGTGTCGATTACGACGTAGGGTTCCTGCTCTACTGGCTTAACGCTTTTGCAGGCAGTCATCATCGCCTGATCGTCGTCAATCGGCTGTGTCACATCGCCGCAGCCTGAAAGGCCAAAAGCGAACAGCAATGCGAAAAAGACTATACTACAGCCCACAGTTCTTCTCATATCGGCATCCCTCCTTATCCAGCGAGGGAAAGTGGCGGCTGACCATAAGAGCGTTCAATTACATAATGGGGTCTTTTTAAAAATATCACCCTAAATTCCGGGATGCAAGAAAATTGTATCGCCCCAGGTCGTTCATCATCTCAAATAGACCAATTATATCGATCCTGACATCTGTCAGGGGATCGCCCGGCTGATCCCCCAGTCGAGTATCAGAAGCTCGGCAGGAATAGCCCTTGTACCCGGCCCTTCGGCGGCCTGGAGACCTTGCGGAGCGGAATTGGTCAGCGCTTTGTACAAAGCCCCGTTTTTCGATATCACGACCCCCTCATATTCCATAAACGGCACTGATGCCTCGAGCCGGTCCATGAGATCGCGGCGCATCGCGTCGGCCCTCGCCTGATCTCCTGAGTCCTCGTAAAGCCCGATCGCCCTGATGACATAACCCGGACGCGACGGATCGAGACGGATCGCGGCCAGCGAGAGGTGAAGAGGGATGATTCTCATGCCCTTGCTGCTGGCGGCTGCAGCGCCCCTGTCGAGCGCCTCGGCGACCACGGCAGGTCTGGAAAAAGCCAGTAAGGCAATTATGGAAAGAAGAAGCGCCGCCGCAGCCCAGTCTCTGCGCGAACCGGTTTTCCGGTTCGAGGCACGCCCTGCCAGGCGCGCTCCGTTCAGCGCCTGCACGATCCACGCCAGCCCGCCCAGTGCAGTCGCCGCGCTTATGCCTGTCAATATGTATTCCAGCGTATCCTGCCTCACGGCAAATACTCCGGCATACGCGTTGAAATTCCACAACCATTCAACTCTCGAGAGAAAGAGAAGGGAGATAACTGTAACGCAGGCCATCCACAGCGCCGCGACCGCGTGTTTCGATCGCCCGATAGCGAACAAGCCCATACCGGGACAGATGAAGCCGAACAGCCCCGCGGCGAGGGGCCCCCTGATCCAGTCGGGCGATCGCCTCAGCCTCGGGCCTTCGTGGCTCCCGGCGAGGACGACTGCCCTGGTCCACGCGGAGAAGCCGGATATGACCGCCGCTATCGCCACGAGCATCACAATCGCGCCAAGAGGAGATTCGCGCGTGGACCAGCAGGAGAGCTTCCCCCATATCAACATGACGCCTGCGGTCAGGGCCACGCTGAAGACGGCAAGTCCCGCCCAGAACCTGCTCCTGCGCCCCCTGCCGGTTGCCAGGACAGACAGCGGCCCGGCGAGGTACGAGAGGATCAGGGAAACACCCGACTGCTTGTCTTTTGTCCTTGCCCGCGACGTTCTCCGAACCTTGCCCCTGTTTTTCCTGGAAGGCTGGAGGTACTCAGGAAGTTCCTTTTCATCCTCCACGGACGAAGAAGGTACTTTGGTGCCGGCTTTCTGATCCACGGGATCTATGACATATACCTTTTCCTGTCCACTCATCGTTTCTCCCTCTGCTGCACGATCCGCCGCCGTTAAATCAAGGCGGCATTTTGCGATACCACGCGGAGAAAATTTATCCAAAACAGCACTGCCAGAAGGGGATTTGCGCAAGTTCCATGCCCCCGCCGCGAGCACGAAAAATGGCCCGGGGACTATGGGAGACAACGACAGCAATACAGGTGAAAACGGGAAATAACTAGGGACGCCACGACCGGCATTTTTTCGGGTGATGATGTGACCGACGATGCGTCCGGACGCCGGGAAAGGTGTCGATATCTGCAACACGGGGGTCTATCTCGCCACTTGTGCCTGAAGTAGCGTTATTAATGATCTCGGGATCCAAGAATCCTTGTTTACCTAATAATTTCCTTACTAACACTGAATCTGTTCAAATATCTCTGCAATTCTCCTTGCTGATAAATTCGCATCCTCATTGTTCACACTGCCGGATTATCATCTGAAGGCCTGAATGCTGATCGGCCACGTAGCCATAGTTTCCCAGAATTGACACACTCAAAGCGCGACCTGGCGTGTCGATAGACCCCACGATTTCAGGTGATTCAGGTGTGCTGATATTTATTACCTGTATACCGGATAGTCCATCAGCAATATAGGCATAGTCTCCCAAAACATCCACAAAGTAGGCATATTCCGGAGTATCCATAGATCCCACGATTACTGGTGCTCCAGGATTGGTAATATCCATTATTTGAATGCCGAAGCCTCCATCCGCTACATAGACATAATTTCCGAATATTGAGACACCAATAGCATATCCTGGCGTGTCAACAAATCCGACAATCTCAGGGGTCCCGGGCGTGCTTACATCTATTATCTGAAGACCTGAAGATCCATCTGCTACATAGGCATAGTTACCCGATACTGCTACGCTTAAAGCATCTTGCGGTGTGTCTACAAATCCCACGATCCCACGAGATCTCACCTCGCTTATATCTATAATCTGAAGACCTGTACTAAAATCCGCCACATATGCATAGTCTCCCGATAGGGCAACGGACCTGGCGGAACCTGGCGTATTGATAGACTCCTCAATTCTCAGTGATCCTGATTCCGAAATATCTATAACGTGAATACCTGAAGAGCCCCCCGCTACATACGCATAACCATTTGAGATATCGACATCAAAGACGAAGCCCGACAAACCGATAGATCCGACAACCGAAGGTGATGCAGGTGTGCTTATATCTAATTTCTCAAGACCGGAATACCCGTCCCCCACATAGGCATACCCCCTTAAAACAGCGACGCAACGAACTTCCCCTGGCGTATTGAAAGATCCGGCAAACGGCGGAGACTCAATCGGGGATATATCCAACACCTGAAAAGTAGATCCGGAACCAGCTATGCAGGCGTAATCTCCCGAGACCACAACACTCATTGCAATACCTGTGTCAATTGAATACATGATCTCCGGTGACCCTGGCACGCTTATATCAACTATCTGAAGACCTGAAGTATAATCGGCTATATATGCATATTCTCCCGAGACGGTAACAACGTAGGCCCTGCCCGGCGTGTCTACCGATCCCACGATTTCAGGTGATTCAGGTGTGTTAACATTTATTACTTGAAGACCATAATACTCATCCGCCACATAAGCGTAGCCTCCCGAAACAACAACGTTCAGCGCATTGCCTGGAGTGTCGATCGATCCAACGATTTCAGGATATCCGGGCGTGGTTATATCTATAATCTGAAGACCAGCATCATAGTCAGCTACATAGGCATAGTCTCCCGAGACAACAACGCACCTGGCTGAACCGGGAGTATTTATTGATCCCACGGTTTCGGGTGATCCAGACAGGCTAATGTCTATTATCTGAAGACCGCTCTGCCAAGTCGCTACATAGGCATAGTCACCCAGGATGGCAACACATTCGGCACCGCTTGGAGTGTGTAACGATCCAACGATCTCAGGTGACCCAGGCGTGCTTATATCAACTATCTGAAGACCTGAAGTATAATCGGCTATATACGCATAGTCGCCAAAGACGGCCACGCCCAGGGCGAGATCCGGTGTGTCGACAGATCCCACGATAGTTGGTGATCCAGGAACACTTATATCTATCACTTGAAGACCGGCAGTTTCATCGGCTACATAAGCATAATTTCCCGCAACTGTGACACTCCGGGGACAACCGCCTTGCGTTTTACAAAAGCCGGCAATATGCAGATAACCCTCATAGTTGATACAATTGACTCCACTTCCGTTAGGAGAGAGAGGGTTGTCGCTGCAGGAAGCCATAAGAAAAATAATCATTACTACCATCATTAGCCATGCGGACGACCCTTTACCCATTCCGGCGGGCAAGGCCTGGAGTGTTCCAGATTTACTACTCATAGCCTACTCTCCTCACTGTCGAATTATCCCTCAAAACTTTATATTGGTATTGCAAAATTTATGGATCGGAGAGCACATAATAACATAAATATCAATCATCGCTACAGACAAATTTTGGAATTTAAATGATTTCATAGACATCTAAAGGTCACAGCTAGATTCACTACACTTTAATATTTCGTGATTTAATAAAATAAAAAGTACACCGCCAGGGAATCGAACCCCGAACCTACTGATTAAGAGTCAGTTGCTCTGCCAATTGAGCTAGCGGTGCACACATTCGGATTTGATTTTTCGTGCCCCTAATGTAAACACCCAGCTCTTCAAATGCAAGAGAAAATACCCTTTGCGGTGGACAAAGACTCTTTCCCGGTCTCCGGCCGGACTACGGCTGCCTGACGACAGATTTGATCCCGCCCCAGCTCGCTTCTTCGGTATCGATCAACGCGAGCTTTCCGACCTTGACCTGGAAAGCCAGCCTGGAATTCGTCGGAGCTGTCCCTGTCCATGAAAGGGTCGCTGTCCCGGAGAGCAGAAAGCCGTCGTTCAGGTTCGCCCCTATGATCCACAGTATGTCGAGCCCGTCATTCCCGTCGGCGTAGCTCTGGTCTGAGATCGCCTCGCCGTCGACGACGATGTCGTCTATCAAAATGGATGTCTCGGCATTTGTCGCCCTGGTCCTGACGAATATCTGGTCGAAATCGAAGTACTCCGTCGTGTAATAGAGAGTCGTTCCGCCCAGGCTGAAAGCCACCTGTCGGGTGACTGCGTCGTACGATACGGTGAACGGTTCGGGCTGTCCGCTGATCCAGTCGTACTGCGCCGTCTGCGCGGGCGCTCCGGTATCGTTACCGATATCGAGCTCGAATGTGGCGTATCCTCCCCTGTCTCCGATCCTCCCCTCGGCGACGAACATGGTGTCGCTGAGATACTCGAGCATCTCCGCGTCCGTCTCGAAATGTTCTGTCATGACCTCGGCCGAAGCGGCGCTGAACGAGATGAGGACAAAAATAAAAAGGAGCCCTGGTGAAAATACCTTCGCAATGTTCATAAGCTTCTCCCCTTAAAAAAAAATCAATAATCTTTCTTATCAGACAACGATTATAGCATAAAAATGGAAGTATTTCAATGAATGTGTAGGGGTATTTACCTAATCGACTGGAATCAATTATCTTCCATGACCTTCCGGAGGACTTTCAGAAGATCCTCGCGCCGGTACGGTTTCTGAATGAACCCGGTGAGTCCCTTGCCGGCGAACCTGTTCACCACATCCTGCTCGTTGTAGCCGCTCGACATGATCACCTTCACGTCGCTTTTTATCCTTCGCAGTTCCCTGAACGTCTCCTCTCCGCTCATCCTCGGCATCGTCAGGTCCAGCACGACGCAGGCGATCTCACCGCTGTGTTCCCTGAACAGTTCGAGGGCCTTGACGCCATCTTCGGCTGTCAGAACGTTCATCCCGATCTTCCGGAGCATCGCTTTCCCCACGGCGAGGACCGCATCTTCGTCGTCCACCATCAGGATCGTCCCCTCGCATCTCCATTTCTTATCCTGATCTTCCGTTTTTTCCTGCCGGGCGGGATGGTCGAGAGCGGGAAAGAGCACCTTGACAGTCGTTCCCCTGCCTGGCTCGCTGTAGATCTTGATCGCTCCCTTATGCCCCCGGATGATACCGAGTATCGCCGCCATCCCCAGTCCCCTGCCGGTGAACTTTGTCGTGAAGAAGGGATCGAATATCCTGTTTTTCGTATCATCATCCATTCCGCAACCGGTATCGGACACCTCGATAAAAGCAAATACTCCCTCCTCCAGGTCATCATCAAGGTAGGTCTCCGAGAGGTAGCTCCGGTCGCATTCCATAGCCCCTGTCGAGATCGATACGACTCCGCTCTTTTTCCCGATCGCTTCGGAAGCATTCGTCAGAAGGTTCATCACGACCTGGCGGACCTGGGTGGCGTCGGCCTTTATCGCGGGAAGGTTATCGGTAAAATTATATTTGATGACGACATTCTTCGCCTTCGAGACGTCGAGAAGGTGCGTCATCTCGTCTATTATCTCGTTCAGATCGATTTCGGAAATTATGAACCTGCCCTTTCCCGAATAGGCGAGCATCTGCTTGGTAAGCTCGGCGGCGCGCATCGCGGCGGTCTCGATCGAAGCTATGCTCTCTCTCGCCGGCGATACCGGCGACAGCTCGGAAAGGGCCAGGTCGGCGTTTCCCAGTATCCCGAGCAGAAGATTGTTGAAATCATGGGCGATCCCGCCGGCCAGCACGCCAAGGCTTTCGAGCTTCTGCGCGTGCTGTATCTGCCTTTCGAGGTTGAGACGCTCCTCTTCCGCTTTTTTAATATCGGTCACATCAATACAGACGCCGATCCATCTCAACGGTTTGCCTGAATCGTCGAGGACGGGAGAGCTTCGAGTCGTGCATTGCAGCCATGACCCGTCGGTACCTTTTATCCGGTACTCCTTGACTGAAGGTCCTGTCGCTGTCAGGTTGCTCATCCCGGACTTGTCCAGTTTGGCCCGGTCATCGGGATGTATCATCTCCAACCATTCGTCGACAGTCGAAGGCAGCTTATGCCTGTCCCTGCTCAAATGCCGGTCCAGATTGCCGTACCAGTCCAATTTCCCTGTCTTCGTCTCCCACTCGAAGATGAGGTCTGATGCCGACTCGGCGGCAAGGCGGAATCTTTCCTCGCTTTTTCGCAGCGCCTCTTCCGCCATCTTCCTGTCGGTAATATCAGCATGCGTCCCTACCATCCGGATCGGTTTGCCCTCACTGTCCCGTTCAAGTATCTTTCCCCTGCCCCGGATCCACATATAGGAGCCGTTGCCGCGCAGGAACCTGAACTCGACATCAAAGAGATTCGTCTTGCCGGCGAGGTGGTCGCTGGCTTCCGACTCCACGCGATCGATATCGTCGGGATGTACGCGCTTGGCGAACTCATCGAACCGGTGGGGGACTCGTCCACCTCATATCCTGCCATCGCGTAATAACGCTGGTCGTAATAGACGACACCCGTAGAAACGTTCCAGTCCCACAACCCGTCGTTGGCCACGGCCAGGGCGAAATCGAAACGTTCTTCGCTTTTTCTAAGCTTCGCCTCGATCTGCTCGTGACTCTTGAGCTCCTTCTCGAGTTTCGCCATCTTTTTATTGGTTTTTTCCACAGCCATAAAAATTTTCCATCGATTGATCGACATCGGAAAGCACGGCGCGACTACCCACGGCCTTTATCCCGTGGGGATCACCTACTCGTTGAGAGATACTCTTTTCCCCTGTTAAGAAGCTCGCTTTCGCGCAATGATGTTATTACTATGTCTTAAATTATTCAACATAATTCTTTGCTGTAATAAAAATCCCCGTTGGAGCCGGACATTTTGACAGCGGCGGAAAATAGTTGCATACTGGACATGGATTGTGGAGTCGCGTCAAGCACAGGCATTTTGAAGATTCAAAGATCGAGGAGTTGAGATGAAAAAATACGGCCTGGTCGTCATCGGAGGCGGCCCCGCCGGGATAACCCTGGCGAAGATGCTTGGAAAATCTATGAAGATGGCGGTGATCCGCCCTGAAGACCACAGCATGATCTACTGCGCGATGCCTTATGTCATAGAGGGGTTGATGGAAAGCGGCAAGACGCTGAAAAAAGACAGCCTCGTCACAGACTCGGGAGCCGATCTGATCAGAAAGATGGCAAGCTCGATAAATTTCTCGGCAAAAAAGATCGTTTTCGACGATTCGACATCGATCGGGTGGGATAAGCTCATCATCGCCACCGGCGCCACCCCATTCATCCCCCCTGTTCCCGGCAGCGATCTGAAGGGTGTAATGGGGTTTAAAACTGAAAACGACCTGAGAGCTGTCATGGAGATGCTAGGCGATGGCCTGAAAAGGATAGTCGTCGTCGGGGCCGGCGCGATCGGCATAGAGCTCGCTCTCGCGCTGAAAGCGAGGGGCGCCGAAATCGACCTGGTCGACATGGCCGGTTCTATCCTCCCGAATCTTCTCGATCCCGAGATGTCGGAACAGCCTGGCGAAGAACTGATAGCGGCGGGGATCCACCTGCATCTGAACGAAAAAGTCGTCGAGCTTCGAGGAACCTCTTTCGTAGAAAAGGTGATCCTCGACAAGGGCCAGACGATCGATTTTGTTCAGACCGGCGACTGCACCGGCGAACCTGACAGCCGGCTTCACGGCCTCGTGATATTCGCCGCCGGAATGAAACCGGAGTTATCACTCATCAAGGACAGCCCCGTCGAGCTGGGAAGCGGCGGTATAATAGTAAACGCCCTGATGGAAACGAACATTCCCGGTGTCTTCGCCGTGGGAGACTGCGCGCAGTTCACCAGCGGGATCACCGGCGATCCGGTCCCGGGCAGACTCGCCACCAACGCCGTTCCGATGGCAAGGATTGCGGCGCTTAACATCCTCGGCCGTAGCCGCCGCTACCCCGGATTCTATAACGGCGCGGCAACGAAGGTCGGAGATTATTTTGCCGGGGGGACAGGGCTTACCGAAGCGGCGGCAAAAGCCGCGGGAATCGAACCTGTCTGCGGCTACAGCGAGCTTACAACGCGGTTTCCGATCATGCCGGGAGTAAAAAAGATAAGGACGAAACTCGTAGTTGATTCAGAGACGCGCCGGGTCATAGGAGGACAGCTGGTAAGCGGTGAGCCTGTCACCGGAAGAATAGACCTGATCACTTTCGCCATCCAGAAAGAAGCGACAGTCGACGACCTCGCCCTGCTCAGCTATTCTGCCCAACCGTACCAGTCGTTCTATCCGGCGGCGAACAATATAGTCCTCGCTGCCGAAGATATCATCGGCAAGCTGGATAATTGATCCAGTAAAGGCAGTAGAGCGCCGGTCCGCCGGGCGACCTTTGAGAGAGCAGTGGGAAATACGATCGTCAGGTCAAAAGAAAACGGGATCACGCAACCCCATCGCGTAATCCCGTTTCTGCGAGTAAAAGCCGCAACTTTATGGTCCCCGCATTGCCGAACGGCTTTTACTTTTTCAGAGTGACTTTTCCAGAGGCTGTGCTCATAAAGACCTGTGGCTCGTCGCCCTTTCTGGTAAAGCTCTTTCGCACGTAATCCTCTCCGTGCCTCTCGAATTCTTCCTCGTTGTCAAAATCGAAGGGGCAGCTGATCCGGCCCCTGCGTTTTCTCGCTTCGAACTCGAAATAACCTTTTACCTCGTTGCCGTTGTAATCAAGAGTGACGTCCCCCGAAGCTGTCGAAAGTTCAAGGTCATAAGCGCAGCTCTCGGCGAGTATCACTTCGACCTCTCCGGAAGCGGTCGAGAAACTGCTCGCCCCCTCGAAGATCACATTCTCCACCATGATGGTGCCGCTGGCGCAGCTGAGCTTGAACGCTCCCCTGCACCGCGATACCTCGATATCTCCCGAGGCGGTGCTGAGCCTGAGCGTCCCTTCCATATCGGTCGCGTTTATATCTCCGCTCGCCGTGCTGAGCTTTGATTTTTCGTTCGATTTCTCGATCGTGATGCTGCCGCTTGCCGTGGAGACCTTGTTCCCCCCGTAAGCCTTCTTAAGGGTCACTTCGCCGCTCGCCGTCGATACATTCACGTCCCCCTTCGTATCCTCGACATAGATATCACCGGAAGCGGTGCTGGCTTTTACGCTTCCAAAAGGTCCCGAAGCCTCAAAATCTCCGGACGCGGTCGAAAATTCTATGTCGGTCCCGTTCGGGACTGTCAGGGTCCAGACGACATGGCCGCTCGAGGTCCTTCCATGCCATTCCTCCCTGATCTCGAGCTCGTCCCCATTTTCATCGAATTCGTATTCGAAATCCCCCTGGTCGACTTCATATACCAGATCGACAAGGACTACGTCGGATTTGTGGACCTTTATAATCACGTTTCCGCTCACCGTGCCGATATCGATCTCCTTGACTCCCTTGAACTCCTTGTGTACCTCTTCACCGCCCCTGGCCTGAACGAGGCTCGAAGCGAGAACGACGAACGCGACAGAGATGAATATCGCCAAAATCTTTTTCATCCCGTCCCCCTTTCCTGAAAGTTTATGGCCGCTTTAGGCGGCCTGGTCCGGTTGCCTGTCGCGTATAATACGCGTTCCGGCGCTCTCCGGTCGCCCGGTGTTGCAATCCCGAACCGATTTTTCGTTCGAAATGTCAATTCCGGACGCGGCGGGTCAGATATTTTTCTTTTTATACTCGGATGGGCTCATCCCGGTGAATTTCCTGAAAGCGGTATTGAAAGTCGATTTTGAATAAAACCCCGTGTCATATATTATTTCTGTGATATTCCTGTTTCTATATTCCTCTGAAACGAGTCTTTTCTTCGCCTCTTCTATCCTGTACCTGTTTATATAGTTGCTGAAACTGACAGAGAACCTCTCGTTTATTATCCTCGATAGATGGTTGTAGTGTATCCCGAGGCGCTGCGCCAGTTTTTTCAGTGTAAGGTCGGGATCGAGGTATATCGATTCCTCTTCCATCAGGATAACAAGCCGGTCGAGCGCCGCGTCCATACGCTCGGGGTTGATCGACGAGGTACTGTATTTGAGCCTTTGTTTCTTCCTTTTCCTTCGCTGGAGATCGACATATACAAGGGCGGCGGCTGTCAGAAGGACCGAAATGCTGATCATAATAAAAGAGCTCCGCCTGTAGATCGGAGCCTCTATTTCAAAATCTACCGGTGATTCGATCTTTCCATACTTGCCCCCGTTGCCTATGACCCAAAGATCAAAGCTGTACCTCCCCGGCCTGAGATCATTATAGACCGCCGATCTCGGCTCGCCCGGCATGACGATCTTTCTGTCCCCGTCGACTCCGCCAAGCCTGTATAGAAACCTCAATTTGCCTGGATCGGCGTAATCGAAGGCTGTAAAACGGATCTCTATCCTTTTCGTTCCCCCCGGCAGCACGATCGGCCCCGGCCCACTGCCGTGGCTGATCTCCGCCCCGTCGGCGATGATCGATTCTATCAGCAGGTCGGGCCCGCCGCCGCGCCTTGTCTCGATGGCGCCGTCTATAACCGCCAGCCCCCCGGAGGTGGGATAATAAAAAATGCCGCCGGCGCCTTCGAAGACAGCCGGAGAGCAGAGGCCGCTGCACCGGCTCGATGGCATCCCGTCGGTATCGTCGAGGAGAAAGGACGAAGGGAATCTTCCTCGGCCAGTGACGCAATCGGCCAGAGAATCGGCGAAAACGGAAAAAACACCGTTCTCGCAGCTTATCCAGAGTTTTCCCGAATCGGCCGCCGATATCGAATAGATGAAATCTCCCGGAAGGCCGTCTCTCGATCTGCACCCGGCGATCGTATCTTCAGAGAGAAGTCTGATGCCGTCCCCGTTCGTCCCGGCCCAGAGCCTTCCCCTGTGGTCCTCCAGGAGCGAGATCGCGTCGATCCGCCCGGCCCCCTTTTCCGGAGCTTCTTTCTGAAAAACCGCTCCGGAAAGTCTCCATATTCCGTTTCTCGTCCCGGCGAAGACTGTCCCCTCCGCGTCCTCATAGAGGACCTGGATATTCTGGCCCTTCAGGGCCTCGGCGCTTCCCGGGCGCCCGATCACTCCGCTGCTGAAATAGTTGAGCCCCGCGTCTGTCCCCACCCAGACAGTCCCTGTCCTGTCCTGCAGCAGAGAGGTGACCCTCTCGGAGAGAAGTCCTTCCCTGGTTCCTATATATTGCATCGTCCTCGCCGGGGCGCTCCCCGGCCCGGGAGAACGGTCACCCGTTATTATCGTAAGCCCCGCGTCGAGCGTCCCCACCCAGAACCTCCCTGATCTGTCTATCATCAGGGCGCGGACGATATTACCCGCCAGTCCGCTTTTTCCATCGAGATAACCGGTCGCCTCGCCTTCCTCTATCCTCCAGACCCCCCTGTTCTCCGTCGCGACCCAGAGGACGCCCGCTCCGTCTCCGGTGACGGCGTATACCCTCCCTTCGGGAAGCCCGTTCTTCGAAGTGATCGAACCGGCTCTTTTCTTTCCGAGAGATATCAGCCCGTCTGATTTCGTTCCGGCCCAGATGACGCCGCCCCTGCCTCTCAGCACGGCGGTCACGTGAGAGCTCGCCAGGCCGTTATCGACAAAAAGATCACGGCAGCCGGCGGCCCCCAGGACCTTCAGTCCCTCTACCATCGTCCCGGCAAGGACTTCTCCATCCTCCCCCCCGGTCATCACCGTCACCGGGATCCCATCGACGGCATCGATCCTGTAAAAATGATTTTCACCGGGCCTGAGTGAAAAGATCCCGTTCATCGTCCCTGCCCGGACCTCGCCGCCGGGCAGCGCCAGGACCGAGAGAATGCCTGGATCTGCAAGCCCCTCGTAATAACCGTACCTGCGAGCGCCGCCCCGATCGATCGATACGAGACCGCCCCGCATCGTTCCGGCCCAGAGTCTGCCCTCCTGGTCTTCGTCTATCGCGGTGATTATGTCGTCGGCGAGTCCTTCATTGAGCCCGAAGACCGCAAGATCACCGCCGCTTAACCTGTGCAGTCCGATCTCTGTCCCGAACCATATCTCTCCCCCGCTCCCTTCAGCGACGCAGCTGACATGCTCGCTTCTCAGCCCTTCAGCAAGGCCGTACCTCTTCCACTCGCCATTCTTTATAAAATATATCCCGCCGCCCCCTGTTCCGACCCAGAGGGATGAATCGCTCGCCGCGCAGATCGAACTGATCCTGTTCTCGACGAGCAGGGGGACCTTCCAGCGGTCGAAAAGGGTGAAACCTGCTCCGTCGAAACGAACCAGCCCCGCCGGCGTCCCGATCCATATATACCCGTCGGCGCTCTGCGCGAGGGCGGTTATCTCGTTATGGGGAAGCCCCGAGTCGGCGTTCCATGAGTTTATGACGATACCGGCCGGATCTGTCGCCGCCAGCGTAGTTGAGGCGGTCAAAACGAGGAACAGGGAAAGCAGCGCGGCCCCGGCGCCGGTGGTGAAGAATCGCCCCTTCCGCGGCCGGGCAGACTGGCGCGAGATGGCTGGCCCGATCCTGCCGGCGTCATTATTGTTATCTATCCCTCGAAAAGTCACTGCCTTCTCAAATCGGTAAGATCGAACTTCCTTTCAAGCCCTTCCACTCTGTATACGGGATATATCCCCGGTCTGTTTCGTCCCCACTGCCTCACCGCCACGCGGTTGAGAAATCCCCAGCGGAGAAAACCATCGACAGATTCAGGCTCGAGAAGAAGGGCGGCAATGCGCGCGAGTGGCTGCTCGAGGCTAATATACGAAGACCCCGCCGGTATCGCCGCAGTCGCGGCGGCATATTTTCCGGAGACGTTTATGAAGGCGTGCCCCTGGAAAATCTCGCCCGAAGGCTCTATGCTCTCGATCGAGAACTGCTCCACCTCCGCCGTGACGGCGTTGTTTATCGTGCTTACCGACAGGCCGTGCCTGATGAGGTTATCGACTATATTATCGTTCCCCGGCAGAATGACATACCCTTGCGGAAGGGGGACTGAGCGCGACGGCACCGCTTTCGAAAAATACTCGATCTCGTAATCTTTCGGCTCCCCCGTGTTTCTCACGATGACGCCGTTCCACCACGACGGATACTGGTCGAGAGCCTCTTCGGGGATCTTCTCGTTGACCAGCCGGTAGCTCTTTACCTTCAGATCGAACAGTTTCTCGATCCCGTATTCGAGCATCAGCTCATTCCGGTGAAAACTCGCTTTCGTCTCCCGGTCGGCGGCGAGGGCTATCTCGCGCATCTTGCCGATATTCCTGCCTGTATATTCAAGGATCGACCTGATGAAAGCGTACGACGAGAGGACCCTCGTTTTAAAATCGACGTGGGGATAGTTCTCGTCGAGGATCGAGAATCTGTTTCTCAAGCCGACATAGTTCGAACCGTACCTTCCCTCGACGGCGTGGTTGTTCCATCCTTTCGACGGTTCGAGCCTGTCCCTGAAATTTCCGTACGGCATCGCCAGGTACCCGGAATCCTTCTCCATCATCTTCTCGACCTGGGGAAAGAGCTTCTTCCACATGTAATCCCTGATCTGCCGGGGCGAATTGGGATGAAGGCAGGTCGTGTAAGTCACCTGCGCCCTGTGATACGACCCGTTCTTGGTGTGCATGTCGACGACGAGGACGGGGTCCCATTCGTTCATTATCGCGACCAGCGCGTTTATCTCGGGAGATTCAAGCTTGAGGTAGTCGCGGTTAAGATCGAGATTCTGGCCGTTCGCCCTTTCACCGGCAAGAGCAGGGCCGTTGTCCCGGCGGCTCTCTTCGGAGAGCTTTTCGTTCCCGTCAGCATTGAGATCGGGAATGACGAGTATCACCTGGTTGTCCAGCAGGGAGGCGAGCTCTCCGTTTCCTATCTCCCTGATCAGCATCAGGCAGGCTTCCTTTCCCTCGATCTCTCCAGCGTGGATATTCGCCTGGATCAACACGACATCCTTTCCCGTCATCGCCAGTTCATACCTGCTGCTGATCCCCTCGCGGCTGAGGATGACGAGCGGTACGATCCTTCCCTCGGCAGAGCGGCAAAGGGAAGTTATCCTGACAAAATCGGAATTTCTGCTTACTTCGCCGAGAAAACCGGTGATGTCGGCGTAAAGGGACGTCTCGGCGTAATCTGTCTTTTCCGCCCTGGTCAGCGGTCCCTCCTGCGCGGCGGCCGGAGCTGCCGCGAAAAGCGCGATCAGAAGAAACGGTATTATCCTCTTCATCGTCCAACCTTTCCCTTTCCGGAAAAACTAAAAAAAGCCGGAGTCGATCAATGATCCACTCCGGCTCAACCTTATCGGGCGCTTGACTCGGTGCCCGCCCGAAGGAGGCGGACATCTGCTGATTTTTCAGCGATCCTAGAACGGCAGGTCATCGTCGTCGTCCGCCGGCGGGACCTGGGACCCGTCGTCATCGGCTGGCGCGTCGCGGAATTCATCATCGCCTGACCTTCCGCCTCCGTCTCCGGCACGCCCTAGCATCACCATCTGGTTGGCGATGATCTCTGTCGTATATTTTTTATTCCCTGACTGGTCTTCCCAGCTTCTCGTCTGAATCCGGCCCTCGATATATACCTGCTTCCCTTTCTGCAGATATTGCCCGCAGATCTCGGCGAGTTTTCCGAAAGCGACGACCTTGTGCCACTCAGTCCTTGTCTGCCGTTCTCCTTCGCGGCTCTTGAAATTCTCACTTGTAGCAAGGCTGAAATTGGCGACGGTCGTACCGCTCCCTGTATGCCTGAGCTCCGGGTCGGAGCCGAGATTGCCGACGAGTATAGCTTTGTTTACACCACTCATCACCGCACCTCCTGCGATAGAATAATAATGAACCGTCCCCGGCATCTCTCCTCCACCATACCCCATAAGGTTCGACCCCTATTGTATACACAATCTTTTGACGGTCAAGAAAAAACCTGGCTGCCCCGCCGCCACAAGTGACAAGGTAGATATACTCAAATTGCTTTCCAACGCCGATTCTGCTACAATCCAGCTTGACATGTGACGGGAAACCAACCATAATACTAACAGTTCTTATTTAGGATTTGTTAGTTGTTGGTACAAGGTAGAAAGAGAGGAAAGATGTCAGGATATGCCACAGGCGACAAGGTTCGGGATTTCGAGCTTCTCGAATCGATGGAATCGACCTGGAAACTCTCCGAACATCTTGGCGGGAAGAATATTGTAATGCTTTTATTCCCGCTGGCATTTTCACCGCCTTGCACCGAAGAACTTTGCAGCATGAGAGACGGCTTCCACGAATTCAGGGACCTAGACGCGGAAGTCATCGCGGCCAGTATAGACAGTCCGTTTGTTCTGGCCAAATGGAAAGAAGAACTTGGTCTTCAATTCCCGCTGCTGAGTGACTTTAACACCAAGGTGTGTCAGGAATTCGGCGCGTGCCACGCTGAACTTGGCCCCCTTCACGGCGTAGCAAAAAGATCAGCATTTGTAATAGACAACGAGGGAAAGCTCCGGTACTCATGGATCTCAGATGATCCCGGGGTCCTTCCCAAACTGGAAGAGATCAAAAAGGTGCTGGAAGGCCTGGATTAACCTGGCGCTCGCATCATCTCAGCAAGAGACCCGCTGTCCCCCCCGGGCAGCGGGTTTTCCTTTATACGGACCACCGCAAAAAAATCCGATATTCTAGGGAAATGGATAACGCGACAACGGGACTCGATCGCCGGCAGTGAAAATAAAAATGGGGTGGATAACGGGATTCGAACCCGCGACAACTGGATCCACAATCCAGGGCTCTACCAACTGAGCTATATCCACCACATTGAAATACTAATTTATCTTCAAACTCCTGTTCCTGCAAGTGAAAACGTACGCCGCATCAATACCACCGGAACATCTTCGTGCCGGCATAGATAAGGACGATCCCCACGGCTGAAAGAGCGGCGACGGGGCCGATCGCCCCAGCCAGCCCGGTCCCTTCGTTGAATATCGTCCTCATCGAATCGGTCAGCATCGTCAGGGGAAGTTTCTGTACGACGGGGACCGCCCAGGCGGGGAAGTTGTGGTAGCTGAAAAATATCCCCGAGAGAAGCATCATCGGTAAAGTGATCGCGTTTATAAGGCCGTTTCCCACCCTCGAATTGGCGGTGCGCGACGATATCAGGACCGCCACTCCGGAAAAGGCGAGATTGCCGGCAACGAAGACCGCCGCCAGGGCGGGGATGCTCCCCTGTATCCTGACTCCGAAATAAATATGGACGAATATATAGAGCGCGAGGAACTGTATCCCGTTCGTTACGAGCCGGGTGACGAAATAAGACCCGAGGAACAATTCCTTGTTCACCGGGGTCGCTGCCATGCGCCTGAGCAGTTTTTTCATCCTCAGTTCGATAAGGGACCAGCCGACTCCCCACATCGCCGAATTCATGATGCTCATCGCCAGCAGCCCCGGTACGAGAAAATCGATATACCTCGTTCCCGGCATGTCGAGTGGCGCTATCGAGCTCTCCCTCTCCTCTCCCCAGTGCCTCGCCGCCGCGCGTTCCATCAGGAGCCACGTCCTCTCGGCCTCCGAGTTTCGCGGATCGAAATGATAAAGAAGGGTGTTCTCTTGCGACCTCTCGACCAGCAGGGAGACCTTCCCCTTTTTCAGGGCGAGGAGCGCTTCATCTTTCGAGAGAGGGATGAGTTTCGTCCCCGCTTCGGCGGTCAGCGAATCGACCCAGGCAACATCCGAGTCGGCCGGGGCTTCGGCGCCGCTGACAACGGCTACCTTCGCGACGCTCTTCCCGCCGGAACCGATCGCTATCCCGAGAAGCCAGGAAAGGAGGATCGGAAAGATCATCGCCCAGAATATGATCTCAGGTTCGCGGAAATACTCCTTGAACTGCGCGCCGACGAGGTTACGGAGTGTCCTGATCATGCAGCCTCCTCCCGGTCAGCGAGACAAAGAGGTCGTCGAGGTTCATCTTTCTGCATTCGAGCCTTTTAAGGTCAAGCCGTTCCCTCTCCACGAGGGAGAGCAATCCCGGCAGAACAGCGACGATATCGTCGACGCAGAGCCGCCCCGCCCCGCCGGAGTTCTCCGCCGCGAAGCTTATTACGCCATCAAGCTTCGATATCGAATCGGGGATCGAAGGAGCGCCGAGCGTGAAAGAGATCACTTCGCAGGCTCCATGCTTCTCGAGCAGCTCGTCGAGCGTCCCCTCGGCGATCACCTCGCCCCTGTTCATTATGATGATGCGGTCGCAGAGGTGTTCGGCCTCTTCCATGTAGTGGGTAGTAAGGATCATCGAGGTCCCGTTCGACCTGAGGTTCTGAAGGATATCCCATATCTCCCTGCGCGCGTTAGGATCGAGACCGGTGGTAGGCTCGTCGAGTATCAGGATCGAAGGTTCGTTTATCAGCGCGATCCCCAGGGCGAGCTTCTGCCTCTGCCCTCCGGAGAGGTTCATCGTGTATGATCGGCGCTTCTCTGTCAAACCGACAAGATCGAGTATTTCGGCGATCCCTTCCCCGCCCCGGCCGTAGAACCCTGCAAAGAGTGTCATGATCTCGTCGATGGTGAGTTTGTCGATGAACCTTGTCTCCTGGAGCGATATCCCCATCACCGACCTGAGGTAGCGCTCGTCGCTCTTCCAGTTGCGCCGGTCGATCGAGATCTCTCCCGAGTCGGGTTTTCTCAGCCCCTCGATCATCTCGACCAGCGTGGTCTTGCCTGCGCCGTTGGGCCCGAGGAGTGCGACGAACTCTCCCTTGCGCACCTGGAAAGACACCGAGCGGACAGCGTCGACATCCTTGAACGATTTTGATACTTTTGTGACTTCTATCATGGCGGTTTCCCGTTAAAAAGGCACCCGGAAGGGCCCGGGTGCCCCGAAAAACGCACGCCCGGCAGGATTCGAACCTGCGACCTACGGATTAGAAGTCCGTTGCTCTATCCAGCTGAGCTACGGGCGCATAATAAATGATTCAATAAGTTAGCAATACCGCGGCGCTTAGGCAATGGTAATCTGCATCGGACCCGGCGGCCGGCACTCTCAAGAGCCCGTCATTTCCCGGAAAGCCCGGGCCGATCAGCGGCCCCAGCCGCCGCTCCTTCACTGTTGCCACCGGCGGCTCCATAGTTTATAACAGATTGATGAAGGAAAAAAAGATATGTTTTTTTAATACGTCGGCCCGGTGGGGTGGCGGAGAAAAGTGGCACCTTGACATGGCGGCGCGCCTGGCGCGCCGCGGCATGAATATCTGCGCCGCTGCGGGAAGCAGCGGTCCATTCCGCGAACGGATCATCGAGGCGGGGATACCCCTTCACACGATGGAGATATCCAACCTTTCCTTTCTCAATATCGTCAAGATACGCCGGGTCGCCGCTTTTCTCACGCGCGAAAATATAGACACACTGATCGTCAACCTCCCCTCGGACCTTAAAGTCGCCGGGCCCGCCGCGCGGATCGCCGGCAACTGCCCGCTGATCTACCGCCGCGGAAGCGCGATCCCTCTTCGCGATTCGTTTCTCAACCGTTACCTTTTTAAAAACTGCGTCTCCTCTGTCATAGTGAATTCCGAAGAGACGAGAGGGACGATCCTTGCAAATAATCCCGCCATATTCGATGACGCGAGGATAACGACGATCTACAACGGCATCGATCTCGAAGAATGGGACACCCGGCCCCGCCGGCCACTGCCGTTGGCCGAAAAGGAGGAGATCGTCCTGGGGACAGCGGGAAGGCTGGAGATAGAAAAGGCTCACGGGCGCCTGATCGATCTTGCCGTAGTGCTCAGGGAGCGCGGGCTGCAGTTCAGGCTTCTCATCGCAGGCAGCGGACGGCTGCGAAAAAAACTTGAGCGCCAGGTGGCGCGTCGCGGCCTCTCAAAAGAGGTGACTTTCACCGGGTTCGTCGAAGATATGAAAAGCTTCATGGACAGTATCGATATATTTCTTCTTTCCTCCCTATGGGAGGGGTTCGGATATGTCCTGATTGAGGCGATGGCATCGGGAAAACCGGTCGTCGCTTTCGACCTTGCCAGCACGAGGGAGATCGTCGACGACGAAAGATCGGGATTTCTCGTCCCCGCCGGCGATATCGGGGCGATGGCGGCGGCGGTCGAAAAGCTCTCTGGCGATGCCGCGCTGAGGGAAGAAACGGGAAAGAAGGGCAGATCGGCGGTGGAGAAACGGTTCGGGATCGAAGAAGCGGTCGACCGATTGTTGACGGTTATTAATTCCTAGTTATTTTTACCTAAATTTAATTCAAAATAATATTGAATTATTCCCCGATCTGTAGTATGATGCCATCGAAAATAAAGAGCCTTTAGCCTGCATATGAGGGGAGGAGATTATGCATGTAGCTAAGGCAGGGTGGCTTCTCTTGATCGCGATGATCATCGCTCTGATGCCATCAGAAGCCACCGCTGATCCGTGTCTTGTCGTATATCCGGGCGGTCCCTGCATATACCACTTCGATCCTTCGGAATATTCTCTCGCCGGCCCGGAAGATTCATGTTATGACGCGGAATACGACCGTGGCGGATACGTCCTTGTCGAGATCGGAAGTTGCGATATCGACGAGAGTATCTACCAGGCTCCCGGACTGGAAGGGTTCGAAGTATCGACAGACGGGAACGATGGGTATGTTTTCGTCGGGACCGATTTCGATCTAATCGTGGATGGTTTTTCCAACAAACAGACTACTTTCGTCAACATCCTCGTCGTTTTCGACAAGTTTGTACCTGAAACCTGTTACCCCACGATACTCGTCGATGGCACCGTACTGACAGAGTCATTTTTCCCCACCGGAGATCTTGTCGTCTCGACGCCAACGGAGACGGGAAATAATTATTCCGATACGATGACCTTCGATATCAGCTGGTTCGGCTGCTATGGCCTTCATATCTGGGCCTTTTCCGATGAGAATTACAACGGCGTAAGGGATGGCGGCGAATGTTTCACCGCCTTCTCGCACGACATGGTGGTTCCTGTCGACAAGACGAGCTGGGGCAGGATAAAGACGATAGGCAGCGACGAAAAAGAGTGACACCTGGAGCTCAGGCCCCGGAAAAGACGATCTGAAGAGGCGTTCCCCCGTCAAGAGGGCGCCTCTTTATCATCTTCACCCGCAATAAGATAGGCGAGATTGCGTATCCACGCCCTTGACCCGGCAGAGCGATAAATGATATAATCGGTATGTAAAACCCAAGGAACACCACCCGCCTGAAGTGGCGGGAGATCACGCACAAGGAGGTGTTTCGAGGGTTTTTTTGCGTTCTATATAAATTATAGCTCAATTACGACATCCAGTGCTGAATCAACCCCGGGAGCGAGCTATGAAAAAGTTTATCCCCCTTGCCCTTCTGGCAGGCCTGGCAGTCATTTTTCTCTTCCATGGCTGCAACACAGATCAATCGACCAACGTCATTGTGGAGGGCGGCGGCGACCCTGATGGAAACATCATAACAGTCCACGACACGATATATATCGATGACTGCCCCCCGTCTGTCCCCGACACAGTATACGCCGGAGATTGCCCCGATTGTCCCGACTGCCCAGACGATCCCGACTGTCCCGATTGCCCTGACTGTCCGGCATGCGAGAGCGAAAACGCTTATGAAGGATTCTTCCTGATAACAGGGATGATGGCGGCGCAGGTCACCGAATCGTGCCAGTATTCCTGGATCGCCACTACGCTGCAGGCGGTATCGATCGAGGGCGGAGTGATATGTTTCGCCGGATGGACCGTCGAATGGAACGACGCGACGCACGTCGGCCATACAGCTTTTGAGGATTATTTCGAATCTGACGGCATCTGGTATGATACGACGATGGATTTCAATATATCGTTCTCAGGGACCGACAACCTGACTGCCGTCCTCACATATCACCTTGAAGCGGGATATGTCGGCTCGGCGGCCGCCTACGCCTGTGACGACCAGTTCACAGTCACCGCCGAGCGGGTCACCGCGTCGGAAGCATCCCGCGTCGGGACGATCAACCGGAAGATGCTCCCCGTACCTTCGATCGGAAAATATATCTTTTCCCAATAATCTGACAGGCTGATCCGGCCGGCCCCCTCCGGCCGGATCAGCATTCAGAGCATCTGTATATTCTTCAAGACTAAATCTCCCCGATATTGTATAATCACCTCTGAAAAAGTTTGGATGACGCCGCCCCTCTTTCTTTCGGCCTTCTTTCGGACCGGTGATCGATAATGAAATATCCGATACGTCTCATCGCGATAATGATGGTTCTGGCATCCGCCGCCGGGTGCGACGAAGACAGGGTAACAGCCCCCGGAGGCCCGGTGCCCGAACCGAATCTCGTCATAGAATATCCTCCCCCATCTTCCAGGACGGCGAGGTACACCGCCGTTACGACCTTTGAGGCGGCCGCGGCCGGGGAAAATACACTGAAATATGCCAGGTACTTCTTCAGCCCGGTCGTCGACACTGCCGGTGTATATGATCCCGATTTCGATTTCATCGCCGACCTCAACGACAATCTTTGGCGCTATGAAGAAAAATGGTCTCCATGGACGAGGATAGACCCCGGCGCCCCTTCGATCAGTGTCACGATCGGCGATGACGAGAAGATGATACTGGGAAGATATTACTTCATAGCCTTCCAGGGTAAGGGCACGAGCGGATCGGTCACCACCGTCTTCGACAAGAATATCAATGTGAGGCATTTTCAGGTTGCGCCGGTACCAGGCCCCTTCCTTCGCGTCTATGAGCGGCTGGTCGGAAGCTTCAGGTTCAGCGGGACGCGCGGCAGCCCCGTGACCAGGAGACTTCCCCCGGGGATAGGGCTCGATTTCATCTGGATGAGCGACAACACCACCTATTACGGCGAACTTGCCGGCTACAGATGCGGTTGGGATATTGAGGACACTGATCTCTGGAATGATCCATTCGACCTGAAGCGCACCGGCGCCGCGACCGCCACCTTCCATTCAGGCACTCATACCCTCTATATAGAGGCGGTCGACCGCGCGGGGAACCTTACCCGCGGAAGGATAATTGTTGAGATCGTCCCGTGGACGATGGAGCGCGACCTTCTTGTTGTCGACGATTTCTTTTCGTATAATTCGCCTGTCCCCGACCTGTCGTGGCCCCCTGAATACGAGCATGACGCTTTCTGGACCTCGATCGCGTCGAAAGCAGCCGGTTTCGACGAGTCGGTCGATATCTACGACTGCGTCGAAAGAGGGTCCGCCCCCGGTGTCGAGGAGATCGGGCTCTACAAAAATATAATATGGACATTCTCGGCGGGAAACAGCCGATGGGGAGATATCATCTACTTCATCCCCGAATCGCAGATCGGAGAACTGTCGCACACGGCAACGAATATCCTCTCCGTCTTTCTTCAGAAGGGCGGGCACACCTGGACCTCCGGACGCTCCGACCAGATCGGCGGACTTGCCGCGACTTTCGACGACAGGGGGATTTTCTTTCCGATGAATCTCGCCTGCGAGATAGCGGGAACCCGCGGCGACTGCGCCGGCGACCGCAGCGGGAGGCGGTCATTTCCATATCTGGATTTCTGCGTCACCATGCTCGACAAGATCGTCGCTCCGATCAGGACCGACGATGCCATGCCTTACAGGCAGAGCGCTCATTACGACGTTATGATATCGGCTTTCTACGACCGCTTCGATCCGGTTTCGGCGAGATATCCGCAGATCCCCGACCGCCTTGAGCTTCGCGATGACGTCACAGCCCCTGGAAAATATTTCAGCACCGATTCCACCAGCCTCACCGGAGGGTTCTCATATGTAGAAGTGTACGATCCCGAGTACTGGATGGAGAGCAGATCTGTATTCTCGCAGTATTGTTTCCATCCCGCCTTCAGGATGCGCGCGGCGGGATCGACGTCGGCCCTGAACGATTGCGCCGTCGCCCTGTGGCTGACGAAATACGAGGATATCGTTCCCGATCCTCTTTCGGGACCGGCCGTCGCCGCCCCTTCGATCCACTTCGGATTCCCCCTGTGGTTCTTCAGACACGAGACTGTCGACAGCATCGCCGCTGTGATCTTCGATCGATGGGGCATCCTCGGCGCAGGCGGGGAAGGTGGCCCGTGATGATCTTTGCCTGCAAAAAACTGTCTCTCATATATACTACCATCGCCATCCTGCTCCTGCCCTTGCTTTTCCTTGCCGGCTGCGCGGGCGACTCCCCCTCCGGGCCGCCGAATGAAAGAGTCGTTCCCGCTCTCAGTCATGACTCGTTCGTGATCCCTGAAAGCGACGACCTCTATATGCACCACAGCGAGGGGGATCTTTATTTTCTCGCCTTTACCGCGGAGCCCCCTCCGATCAGCGCGAGAATGGTGATCGCCGGAACAGGCCTCGGCGGCTACATAAGAAGGGTCATCTCAGTCACAGTCGATCGATCGATGATGATCCTTCTGACAGGAGATGCCTTCCTTACCGACATAGTCAAGTCGGGTGAGGTCGGCGCGGAATTCATCCTTGAGCCGGGAACGGGTGCTCCCGGCGCGAAAGTCGACTCCGGCTCTTCTCCGCCGCCGGTCAGCGCCGGCGGGCCGGACCCGCCGGAGGATCGGCTCATCCCCCCCACCGGTGGAAGACTCGATCTTTCAGGGATAATCTTATACCAGCGGGATGCTCTGCCAGGAGCTGGGTCGGTCGTGATCGACAACGGGTTCATCGAATTCAGCCCCATCGTGACATTCTCGATGATGATCGAGGACAGGGATATAATCGAGCTCCACTCTTCCGTTGAAGGAGATCTGCGTTTTTACTGCGAGATATCGGCTGATATCGGCGGAGAGTCAGATTATTCGATGATCCATCCCCTCGCCAGGTTCGACCGCTGGATCGATCTCAATATCAAAGAGCTTACCCTTCCACTGGAAGCACGGATATCGTACGATCTTGATATCCGGCTTGAGGGAACGGATCTCGACCTGTGCGGGATCAGAAGCTCCATTGAGGCTTCGCTCAAAGCCGGCATGACGTATTGCGATAATCTGCCTGGGGGAGAGTTCGATTCAGCCTCCGTGGAATTTGGCAGCTACCCTGTCGGATGCGCCGAAGCTTCGGTCGGAAGGGTCAGTATCTCTGTCATACCGACGGTGACCCTCTTCCTCTTCGGCAAAGAGCTGACCGCCGCTGATATCGGAGTGTCTCTCGATGCCACGATGGATATCGATCCCGATCCTTTCTGGATATGGGAACTTTCCAACGGCATATCCTCTTCATGCAGTTTCGATCCCGGCATCCTCAGCCCCTCGATGACTCCGGCCACTTTCTCCGGCCTCGATATAAGCGAATCCGTCTCGACCGGACCGTACAGGACTGCCGATTATATCTTCGTTACCCAGTGGGGAGAGGAAGGTACAGATAACGATCAGTTCGATTTTCCAAAAGGAGTCTCGATAGGGCCGGAAAACGAGATAATAATCAGTGACAACACCCTTCACCGGATCCAGGTATTCACACCCGAAGGGATCTGTGTCGATCTCTGGGGCACGCGAGGACCGGGTCCCGGAGAACTGAGTTTTCCCGCGGGGATCGTCTCCGGCCCTGGCGGCAATATATATGTGGTCGACAAGGGAAACAAAAGGATACAGAAATTCACCGGGGAAGGCGACTTCATCCGCTCATGGGGCGAGGAGGGAGATTCCGACGGGCAGTTCCGCGAACCTGAAGGAATCGCCATATCGGGTTCGGGTGATATCTTTGTGACGGACAATTTCAGCAACCGGGTGCAGAAGTTCAGCGCCGACGGTGATTTTCTTGATTCCTGGGGAGAATTCGGCGAACTGCCGGGCCAATTCTCCGGACCGATGGGTATAACCTGCGGTCCGGATGGATCGGTATACGTCTCGGAATGCTATAATCACCGCGTTCAGAAATTCACAGGGGAAGGGATCTTCGTCGCGGGATGGGGAACAATGGGAAGCGGCGACGGAGAGTTTGACTGCCCCGTCGATCTCGCCACTGGTCCCGGAGGGAATATCCATGTCGTCGATTACGGAAACAGCAGGATAGTGAAATTCGATCCCGGCGGAGCCTTCATCTCCAGTCTCGGGAGCTTTGGCACGGGAGAGGGAGGATTCGACGACCCTTCGGGAATAGCTGTCGCCGGCGACGGCTATCTCTATATATGCGACTCGGGAAATCACAGGATCAAGGTCTTCGCTCCACTTGCCAGGTAGAGGGCATGATCAATCGTCGGCCTCGTCAGCTTCGTCGACTATATAGAACTTTTTGATATTCCTGTTCAGCTTGTGTTTTTCCAGCATCTCAGCGTCGCGCGCCAGCTGAACCAGTTCATCTCTGCCGCAGGTGATAAGCCTCTCGATCTCCCCTTCGTCGACATCGCAATTGACAAGAAACCACAACACCCTTTCGAGATATTTCCGGTCCACTCCCTCTGATGAGACGATCTCTCCGAGCCTCCTGCAGTATTTCAGCGACGATTCTTCATGGAGGTCGGAAAAATCCCTTTCCTCCCTGAGAAAGATATGGACGAATTCCTCGATGATAAGGGATGAGCCGCTGAATGATATCCTGTTCAAGATCTTCTCCCCCACCCTTTTCTATTCCGGATGACCGATCTGTACTATAGGCCCAGGCAGGTCGATATCGGCCACCTTGCTGTAAAGCCTGTTCAGAGCGCCCATTATCTCGACGCTCGCCCCGGCGCTTATCGGATCAGCGAGCCTTATCTCGAGCCTGCAGATATCGGTGGAAACGAAACTGCTATGTATGTGGGAACTTTCGATCCCATCGAACTCAAATCCGCCTGCGTCACCTTCGATCTGCGCCAGCCCTTCGGCAAAGTTCATCAGGGTCTGCAGCCACAGGGCATTCCTCGCGCATTCCGTTCCCCCGAGATCCGCCCTGTACAATATCGCGTTTTCAAGGATCACACCTTCAAGATCGGCTTTTTTCAGATTCGCTCCCATCAGGTTCGCACCGGTGAGATCGGCTCCCCTGAGCGACGCCCCCTCAAGGTCCGCTTCCATCAGGTCTATGCCGGAGAGGTCGGCATGATCAAGATCGGCGCCCCTGAGGCAGACTCCCGGGAGCATGGCCCTGCGCATATCGGAACCGCTCAGATCGACTCCGGCGAGATCTGTTCGTCTTATGTGTGAAAAGGAGATATCAGGCCTGATATCGGGATGATCCTGCCGCCACCCGTTCCAGGCAGCGGCCCCTTTTTCGATCATCTCCCTGTGCCGTCGGTCGCTCATCGCGAATTATCTCTCAAAACCCGGAAAAACCCCTGAAAAAACTATTTTCACGAAACATGAAAAACCTGCAAAACTTTTGCGAATTCTAATCGTACTACATATATTATTGAAGATGGTTGGCATGTCAAACCATTCTTGTTCTGCAGACACGGAGTTGGGAAATTGTCCAATACATGGTGCGGGTCTTATGACCGTTTGCGTATTGTATTGATCTCTGTATTTCTGTTCTTTGCAATCGCTATTCCCGGAACAGCTTCAGACCGCTATGACCCTTTTGATTCCAAGACGACATCTCCCGATCTCTCCCCTGTGATCAACGGGGAATTCGTCCACAATATAGGCAATCTTCACATGAACATCACCAACTGGGGGTTTGTCGGATCGATGCCGAACAGCACGCTCCCGATGCGTGATTCTCCATCAGCCCAGTACCCGGCCGGATCGAGCGTCGAATATCTCTACGCCGCGGGAATATGGGTGGGAGCAATAAATAACGGCATACCGTACGTATCGACCGGCTACCCCGAAACGGAATTCCGTCCGACGAGCGACCCCCGCGACACGATTTACAGGACCAGGGAAGGCGCCCCGGGGGGCGAACACCTCCCCTCCGAAGGCGCTGATGACGATAAGGACGGCAGGATGGACGAAGATTTTCTCAACGGATATGACGACGACCACGACGGACTGATCGATGAGGATTTTGCCGCGAGAGGCGACCAGATGTTCTGCTGCCAGTACGAAGACGGCCTGCCGCAGATCGGCCTGATCTGGCCCGAACACGAACCCCTTATGATACAGGTCCGGCAGGAGTCCTTCCAGTGGGGAGAGGAACTCTTCAATGATTTCGTCGCGGTCCGGTATACCGTGAAAAATGTCGGACTGGCATATCTCCAGAGTATCTACATTGGTATCTATGCCGACCTCGACGCCGGCGCGAGAGACCGGGGAACGTACCATATGGATGACCAGGTCGGCTACTGGGAAGGAACGCGCTGCGCCCCGAAAGGGACGGCTGAATACCCTGTAAACGTCAAGATCGCTTACGTCTATGATGACAACGGCGACGAAGGAGTGACTACGGGGTATTTCGGAATAGTCCTGCTCGGCCATACTACGACGAAGACCGGATTTCATGCTCCAAGGTACCCTGCCAAGAATGTCATCGCCTTCCAGACCTTCCAGGGGCTTCAGCCGTACATGCATGGAGGAGAACCGACGAACGATTTCGAAAGATACGAGCTTCTTTCGACCTCAAGCTTCGACCCCGATACTGAAAATCCCGGAGACTACAGGGTACTGATATCGACCGGGCCGTTCAGCTACCTTGTAGCGGGAATGTCGATAGATGTCGACATCGCCTATGTGGCGGGCGACAGTTTCGAAGATATGCTCGACAACGCCGCCGTGGCCCAGATCATCTACGAGGGATGCTGGTATGACCTTGACGGCGACCCGACAACGGGAATAATAGGCAGGGAAAGCCCCGTCATCGGACCGATCGAGGATTTTGACCCCGACGGATGCGACGGGATCGATGAAAAATACGATCTTGAAAAAGGCGATACGATGTGGGCCAACTCCGATTGCTGGCTCGAGATGTCGGCTTACAGAAATCTCGACTGCTACAAGCCGTACGGAGTCACATACGACTACTACAAGACGGGGATGGATGGCAAGGAACATCAACTTCACTTTATTACCGGCGCCGCCCCGATCTCTCCTAATATGCGGGTATTGGGAGGCGACCACGAAGTCAGCATTTACTGGGATAATCTGAGCGAGATCGTGCCCGACGTACTGTCGTTCGAATGCGATTTCGAAGGGTACCAGATATGGCGGGCCGACGAATGGCACAGGCCCCTCGGAACGAGTATCGAGAATGGGCCGAGTCATGACCTGTGGTCACTTCTTGATACGCGCGACCTGGTCAACGGCCTGCAGCCGGACAAAAAATTCAAGGGGGCTCCCGAATCAGGAGGGTTGGAATACTACCCCCTTAAAAATCTTCCGGATTATGATAAATATCTCGAGAGTTTTGAGATGAGCCTGACCGAGTA
This sequence comes from Candidatus Krumholzibacteriota bacterium, assembly GCA_016932415.1. Lineage (NCBI taxonomy): Bacteria > Candidatus Krumholzibacteriota > Candidatus Krumholzibacteriota bacterium. The sequence continues at coordinate 45,362 of JAFGCX010000018.1, read as the reverse complement.
CCCGGGCGATCCGGTCCCCTGCCCTCCGGGGCTAACCAAAGCGGAATGCGACACGATCGAAAGCATCGCCCTGTATAATCTGGGCCGGGATGGCGGAAAACTGTACTACAAATACACCGACACGACGGCGAAAAACGGCATGCACTATTTCTACTCGGTCACCGCGTATGACCACGAGACGAGAAACGGCCAGCCGTACGCCCTGGGAAGATATAACGCCCCTTCGGTGAATTTTAAATATGTCGTTCCTTTATCCACCGCCCAGACAAGCGGTGGATATGACGGCGATCTGATATATGCCGTACCCAACCCCGTCACCAGCGAAAGTATGGCTCCCTGGGAGCTCGGCCCGGTCAACGACGACCCGTCCGGGCTCAAGGTGGAACTGCGCAATCTGCCGGCCTGCCGCTCGACTTTGAGGATCTTCACGATCTCTGGAGACCTCGTATATACTAAGGAACATGACGGCAGCGCGGGGAATGGAACTGTATCATGGAATCTTGTCTCGAGGAACGGCCAGGACATCACGAGCGGAGTATATATCTTTGCCGTTGAGCCTCATGACGGGGCTTTCAAGAGGAAGATCGGAAAATTTGTCGTTATCCGCTGATCAGGAAAGGTACGATGAAAAGACGGCACCGGGAAATCAGGATCTTAAAGGCGTTCGCGCCGCTCTATGCCGCGATCATCGCCGCCATAGCGATCACGGGATGTACCAGGGATGATGTTTTTCTCGGAAAGGTCGCTGAAAACCAGGTCCCGAACATCGAGCTGACCAACGGTCCGATCGAGGGCGATTCGATTGAATATCATGTCCATTTTTTCTGGTATGGAGACGATCCTGACGGCGAGATCGATCATTACGAGATAATCCTTGTTGAAGGCGACCCGATCGGATTCAATCCGGCCGATACCGCCGGGATCGATAAATGGACATTTACCACTGCCACGGACAGCGTATTCAAAACGACAGCCGACGTCTTTAACACGACAGTGACGATAAACGAAGCAACGTACGCCGTCTTCTCGAAATATCACACCCTGTTCATCAGGGCTGTCGACAACAGGGGAGCCGCTTCCCCGACGCTGTTCAGGTCTTTCAACGCCTGGACCCTTGCTCCGCATATAAATATCGAATCACCGTCGAACCCGCGCCCCGGCTCGTTACAGTACCTGACTCCACTTACGACATTCAAATGGACAGGCAAAGACCCTATCGACAGCCCGTGGAACTACAGGAACGTCGATTCGACGAGATACATGCTGTCGAGCTACTATCCGGAGGCGATTGACCAGTTGAACGAATCGCCGGAGATGTTCGAGAGCCGGTGGAGCAAGTGGTATCCCCTGGACGCGGAGGGAGATTCGGCGATATCGACTATAATTGGAGACGACGAGATCCTCACGCCGGGGCGGGCTTACATGCTGGCCGTTCAGGCTAAGGACGACGCCGGCGCCTTATCGGCCGTCTTCAACCTCAACACGAATGTCAGGGCTTTTTCGGTGAGGACGCCGACCGGACCGATGCTTAACGTGACGGAGTCTTTCCTGGGCAGGTTCAACTTTGTCGGAGTCGACCTTGTGCCGAAAACAGGCAAGGTGCCGCCTGGCTTCCAGATGAAATTCTCCTGGAATGGAGACGCCAGCCAGTATGGAGGGGTCATCTCTTCATACAGGTACGGGTGGGATATCGAGAATTTCGATGACCCGACCGAGTGGGAAGAATTCCCGAGCCCGTATGTCAAAAATTCGCAGCCGAAGACTTTCTTTTCGGGAATTCACACGTTCTACATAGAGGCTTATGACAATCTCGGGATCAGGACCCTCGCGATCATAGAGATCACGGTGATACCGTCGGTTTTCGAGAACGATCTGCTTTGGGTAGACGATTTCCCCTCCAACGATTTCCAGCAGCTAATCTACGCATTCCCGACCGAATCGGCTCACGACGAGTTCTGGATCAATATCTGCCTGCGCGCAGCCGAGTTCAACCCGGCCAGGGATATATTCGACGTTTCAGAGCATGATTTCAGGGCTCCTCCGATGGAGACGATATTCAAGTACAGGAATATAATATGGTCGTTCAGCGGAGCTGTCGACCCGATAGCCGGTTCTTCATGGACAAGACTGATACTCTTCACGCCGGAAGAGCTCGTGCCTCTCGACGCCCGCGTCCTCAACTATATCCCCTTCTACATGGCAGCCGGCGGCCATATCTGGTCGGTTGGGATGTGCCAGAGGACAGGTGGCCTTGGAGCGGCCTTGAGGCTCTTCCAGCAGATATTCCCCAATTACCTCAAGTGCAATGCCGGATCCTCGGCGTACGGATGCGCTGACACGCTGGGGGTGGAATGCATGCCGTACAGGGATTTCTGCGTTTCCACCCTCGACAAGATAGAGGCGATCTTCAAGACCGACATACCGTTCAACAGGGACATCTCCCTCGACGCGGCAAGGTATATGCTCCTCGACGAGCAGGACAATTACACACTCGATATCCCCGGATTCCCGCGAAGGCTCGATCTGTGGGACAAGGTCACGCAGCCGGGCATGTTCTTCTACCCTCAGACAAGAGGTTTCCACTATATCGAGATCTATGACGCCGACTACTGGATGCGATACGTCGGAGCCACCAGCCAGAGCTGTTTCCATCCGCTGTACAGGATGCAGGCGATCGTCAGCCGATCTGTGCTTCATAATCAACCGGTGGCGTTCTGGACGACGAAATACGCCGACAGGCTGGCCCCCAACGAAGAAGCTATAAGAGCGCCTAGCGTTCATTTCGGATTGCCCCTGTGGTTCTTCAACAGGGCCCAGGTCGATTCCGTAGCCGACGCGATCTTCACTTTATGGGAGATAAAATAGACGGACTGCTCATCTGTCACCAAGAGCCGCCGGGGCCTGGTCTTCACTGATCCTCGTGTCGTCACACGATATAACCGATTCCGCCGGTCATCCTGCGGTTCATCTCTGCTTTCATCTCTGACGAGACATTCTTGCGCATCGTATATTCCTCTCCGAAAGTCGGACAGGCCGCCATCTCATCCTCTTTTCTTCGCAGGAATTGGTCTATGGCGCAGATCGCGCGCGCGGGATTTCCCGCGACGACCTGGCCATCAGGGATATTCCCGGTCACCACGCTCCCCGCTCCTATGACGACGTCGCTGCCGATCGTCACGCCGGGAAGTATTATCGAACTGGCCCCTATAAATACCCTGTCGCCGATCTTGACCTTCCCTATTCTCGTATAATCGAGATGCGTCTTCGTGCTGGCGTCGTGAGCGAGTATCTGGACGCGCGGCGCGAGAGTCACGTCGTCCCCTATCTCTATATGCCAGGCGTGGGAGAAATCGATCTCCACGTCCCTTAGGATCTTAAGATTCTTTCCGGCCCTGAAACCGTTCTTTTTCAATTCCCTGACCTGGTCATACCTGAAGAAAGCCCTGTATAACCTTCTCGCCATATCGTGAACCGTTCTCATATCATCTCCTTCATCATATTTTCAGTATCGATGACCTCCGGCAGGCCGGCCTGCCTGCTGAAAATAATATACCTCGTCAGCGGCCCGCGCTTCAATCGATATAGTACCGCCCCGGTCTGGAGCCCGGGAGACAGATCGATTTTCTTTTTTATCTGAAAAATCTTGACACCTTCTCCGAGGACCGTTAATATCCGGATGTTATTTTGGTTTCAGGCGCTCAAATAGAGCAAAAGGGGAAGAGGGTGAGACTCCCTCACGGACCCGCCACTGTGATTGGCCAGACCGCGAAGCGGAAAAGGCCATAAGTCAGGATACCTGCCTGGACGCGTTTTGTCCCTGGCCCTCTTCGAGGAATGAGAGGATAGGGAGAGGCTGACACCCCCTCCACCTTTTTTTCCAAAAAGGCCCGGAGGGTTTTTTGTTACCCCCGCCGGGATCTGACGATCGATCTTCTTCGACGAGGACAGGTATTCCCCGCCGGCACAGAACCGGCTGGAGTGAAATGAGAAGCCGTCCTCACAGACTGTCTTTCCTGCCGATCGCACTGGCGTTATGCCTGACAGTCCTCCGCCCTGTCGGGGCAAGCGCCGAAAAGGGCGCGGAATCGCGGAATAAACCTGAAAAATCTCAAGAGACTCTCCTCGACACCCTTTTCTGGGCCCCGGAGATCGTAGTCGAGGGGTTTCACTCCACGCCGGGCAAGGAGATATTCAACAGAAGCGGCTTTGTCGGCCTGATAGAACTGGAAAAGGGGAAAAGCGCCTTCGAGGACGCCGCCGGTATCCTTTCAAACACCGTTGGAGTAAGGATAAAACAGTACGGCGGGCTCGGCTCATTCGCGACGATGTCGATCCGTGGATCGTCGTCGACCCAGGTGCAGGTCTATATCGACGGAGTCCCGCTAAACGACGCGTGGTCGGGGATGACCGACCTGGCTGATCTTTCCCTTGAAGATATAGGCAGGATAGAGGTCTACCGCGGATTCAGCCCTACCGGATTCGGCGCATCCTCGGTGGGCGGAACGGTCAACCTCGTCCCTGGAACAGGCAGGGTCGGCCGGGATGGCGAAGGGGCGAACTCGATGAGCGCTTCGGTAGCAGCCGGTTCATTCGGGGCGCGGAAATATTCCGCCGGGGCAGACCGGCAACTTTCGCTTCTCACACTTCACCTTCGCGCGGGGTATACCGAAAGCCGCGGCGACTTTTCATTCCTCGACGATAACGCTACTCCCGAGAATCCTCTTGACGACGCTAACGCCATAAGGGAGAACAACGATTTTACGAAACTCAGCCTTACAGGCAGGATGGAGTGCAAACCGGCCGGATTCACCTCCCTTTCGCTCAATCACAGCAGCGTCCACCGCGAAGGCGGAGTCCCCGGGATCGGAGCGAATCAGTCGTCGAGAGCAAGGCTTGAGCGCCAGCGGAGGATAACGTGGCTGAGACTCAAGCCGCTGCCGGTATTCTCCGGATCGCTCCATAACGACGCGACGATCTTCTATTCCTCGACGCGCGAGTCTTTTAACGACCCGGCGGGCGAGATCGACCTGACGGCGGCAAAGACAGACAATACGATAGTATCTTACGGAAGCAACATGAAGCTGAAATATTTTCCGCCGGTTCTTCCCCTTTCGATAGAAACTTTCTTTGAAGGACGGAAAGAAAGATTTCACCCCGTCGAGCACCTTCCCCTCTATGAGGAAGGGCCGGACAGAAAAAGGGAGACTCTCTCCTGCGCCGCTTCGGGTGACCTCTCCCTTCTCGGAGACCGGATCATCTTTACGTACGGCCACCGGTGGGAATGGTACGCCAACGAATTCTACGACCAGCCCTTTTTCCCCTGGCTTCCTCCTACTCCCCAGGGAAGGATCACGGGGAGGAACGACTCGCCCGGTGCTGGATTGCGGCTGATGCCCTTTTCTTTCCTCACCATAAAGGGAAACGCCGGCCGATATTACAGGGTGCCTACATTTTTCGAGATGTTCGGCAATCTCGGAAGCGTCACAGGCGACGCTTCCCTCACCCCCGAGACAGGCTTCAACCGCGATATCGGGATCATCCTCTCTTCTGAGCGATTCGCCTGGATACGCGATCTTTTCATCGAAGCCATCTATCTTCATAACGAGATCGACGACCTTATCCTCTTCTTCCCCAATTCGCAGTCGACCGTTAAACCGGAGAATATCGGGTCGGCGACGGTCAGGGGCGTCGAACTCTCCGCCGCTGGGTCTCTTCCCTGGCCTGTTCGGATCTCGGGAAACTACTGCTGGCTCGAAAGCGTCGATACCGGTCCGATACCGTATTACAACGGCAACTCACTTCCCGGAAGGCCGGAGCATGCCGCGTCGATATCTCTCCAATATGACGCAAAATGGTGGGGGGCGCGCTGGGAGACGAACTATACCAGCCCCAACTTCCTCGACAGGGCGAATATGAAAGAGGCCGGCGCGAGGACGATCCACAATCTCAACCTGGTTATAAGGCCTCCACTCGGTGGTGTGACCTTTACGATAGAAGGGCTCAATATCGGCGACGAGAAGACCAGCGACGTGGCGGGGTTTCCTCTTCCCGGAAGGAGTTTTTACGCTTCAGTCAGGTATCAGCTTTAGGGAGGAACGATAATGACGGGTTTCGATGGAAGATCGTCGTCAGTAAAAGTATCAGGATGGCACAGGTCGAACGGAAATCTCAACAGATCGGCTGCGGCAGTGATCGTGACCTGCCTGCTCGTTATTTCATTCCCTTTTTCCGCCGGCGCCGTGGATTACGCCTTCGTCACGACAACGGACTACGAGTCCGGATCGGCGGCGAGGATCCTGCTCGACGGATCGCATACTACCGCGACTGGAATAGCTTCGATACACAGCGACGCGGTGGCAAGGTGGTATAACGAGCTTGTATATGTCGTCAACAGGGGCGGAGCGGATAATATCCAGATACTCGATCCCGGCGCCGGGTACGCTACGATCGGACAGTATTCCACCGGGAACGGGTCGAACCCTCAGGATATCGCCTTCAGGTCTGAGACGAAGGCTTATATCTCCACCTTCGACACGAATGAACTGCTGATCATGAACACGATCACCGGGGAGATCACAGGCAGCATAGACCTCTCATCCTTTGCCGACGGCGACGGCCTCTGCGAGATGGCTTATATATTCATCAAGCATGACATACTCTTCGTTGCGATCCAGCGGATCGACAGGAACAACTACTGGGGCCCTGTCGGCGACAGCTATATCGCCGTGATAGATTGCGCCGCAGACACTCTCATCGACTGCGACGGCGCGGTCCCCGGCGTGCAATCGATACCGCTGACCGGAACTAACCCTTTTTCCGAGATCATCTTCGATGAGGCTTCGGGCAAGCTTCATCTTTCATGCGTCGGCTGGTTCGGGATGCAGGACGGCGGCATTGAGATAATCAACCCTTACACCTTTCAGTCGGAAGGGTATCTTCTCACGGAGACGGCGGCGGGGGGAGATATCAACAACTTCGATCTTGCGGGAGGCGCGAAAGGTTACGCGGTCGTCACGAATTCGAGTTTCCATACAGAACTGGTCAGTTTCGACCGGGCCTCTGGGACAAAGACGGCGACGCTCTACTCCCCCGGCGCGTGGGTGATCAACGATATCGGGATATCTCCGTATGGAGAGCTTTTCCTCGCCGACCAGACGCCGACCGATCCAGGGATCCGCGTATACGATACCGCCACCGATATGGAGATCACTTCCCATCCGATCGATACGGGGCTTCCTCCCTTCGACATCACTTTTTCCGTCCCGGCACACTCCGGCTCCGATATCCCGGTAATCGCCGCCGTTGGACAGAACTATCCAAATCCGTTCAACCCGACTACGACAATACCGTATTTCTGCGAGGCCGGATCGAAGGTGCGCCTCGAGATCTTCGACACGGGCGGCAGAAGAGTCAGAGTCCTTGTCGACTCTTATCGCGAAAAGGGAGCATACAAAGCGCTCTGGCACGGCAGGAACGATGCCGGCCTCGAAGTGGCGAGCGGAGTATATTTTCTGAGATACACTGTCGGCGACATCACCGGGTCGAGGAAACTGATTCTTCTTCGATAGTGGAAATGGCCCCGGCGTGGAATATTCGTTTTTCGTCCGAATCATGCGGGATCGCCCGCGGCAAATCGCCACGGCTCCGGCTCGGACCCTCCATTTTCGTTTGTAAAGACACCCTGCATATATTATGTTCGGCCTTAATAACTGGTCTTTTCATCAGCTTTCCGGCTGGTGAAACAGCCCGTAAAAAGTCTTGGGAGGGTATGGCATGTCTTTTAAGGCTCTCGATTTTTTTAACCTCGATGAACTTCTGAGTGAAGAAGAGATACTTGTCAGGGAAACAGCGGCGAAATTCGTAGACAGGGAAGTGATCCCTGTTATCGCGGACCACTGGGAAAAGGCGACCTTCCCGAAGGAACTGATCCCGATGATGGGGGAACTGGGATTTCTCGGACCGTTCGTTCCGGCCGAATACGGCGGAGCGGAATGTTCTTACACGATATATGGATTGATCTGCCAGGAACTCGAAAGAGGGGATTCAGGCGTAAGGAGTTTCGCGTCTGTGCAGGGAAGCCTTGTGATGTACCCGATATGGAAATTCGGTTCGGAGGAGCAGAAGAAGAAATACCTGCCGGAACTCGCCGCCGGCAAGATCGTGGGCTGCTTCGGGCTTACCGAACCGGACGCCGGATCGGATCCGCGTTCGATGCTGACCCGCGCGAAAAAAGACAAGGGAGACTGGGTCCTTAATGGTACGAAGATGTGGATCACCAACGGTTCGATCGCCGATATCGCCGTCGTCTGGGCGAAGGACGAAGAGGGAAAGATAAGGGGATTCATAGTACACAGTGATGATCCCGGATTCTCCTCCCCCGAACAGAAGCACAAAGTATCGCTCCGTGCCTCTGTCACATCCGAGTTGATCCTTGAGGACGTGAGGATCCCCGCCGACAGGGAACTTCCCGGCACGGACGACCTTAAAAGCCCGCTGATGTGCCTTACATCGGCGCGGTACGGGATCGCCTGGGGCGCGACAGGCGCGCTGCAGTCGGTTTTCGACGAAGTCCTGGGATACACGAGCGAACGCGTCCAGTTCAACAAGCCCGTAGCTTCTTTCCAGATAACGCAGAGCAAGCTTGCCGAACTGGCGACCGATCTTACCAATTGCCAGCTTATGGGGCACAGGTTGGGAAGGCTCGCTGATTCGGGCAGGATGAAGCACTACCACGTCTCGATGGCAAAGAGACACAACGTCAACGCCGCGCTTCAGGGCGCGAGGAAAGCGCGCGGTATGCTCGGAGCGAACGGGATCACCCTTGAATACCAGACGATGCGCCATATGTGCAACCTTGAGTCGGTCCACACGTACGAAGGGACCTTTGAGATCCATACACTCATTATCGGTGAACACCTGACCGGGATGTCAGCGTTCGGCAACGAGTAGCAAGATGTATTACCTGAGTAAATCGGTGAGTTCGAAATGACGGCGAAAATAAAGATGGCCGAAAAACCCGGCATCGTCCTGGTCGACGGATCGACTCTGATCATAGAATCGCTCGCCCGGGCGGGGGCCGATGTCTTTATCGGATACCCCATAACGCCGGCGAACCTCCTTTACCAGTTCGGCGCGATACGTTTTCCCATAGCGCTCGCCGCTCCCGACGAGATTACTACCATCCAGTGGATGTCGGGGTTTGCCGCTGCGGGCAGAATCCCTGTCACCGCGACCTCTTTTCCCGGATTCGCCCTTATGATCGAATCTATAAACATGGCCCTCATGATGGAGCTTCCGATGGTGATCGTCCTGGCGCAGCGTCGCGGTCCCGCTACCGGGACCGCGACGCTCGGCGCGCAGGGAGACCTGCTGCTTCTCCAGGGAGCAATATCGGGAGGATATCCTCTTCCGACCATCTGCGCGTCGGACATGGAGGATTGCTGGACGCTCCCTGCTGAAGCGGTACGGATGGCTGTCAGGCTGCGAAGCCCTGTCGTGCTTCTGACATCCAAGGAAGACGTTATGACCAGGAGAAGTTTCGACATATCGTCTCTCTCCGGAATCAACGCGATAACCCATGAACTTTTTCCCGGCGATCGGCCCTTCGAAAGTTATCATCCGAAAGAAGACCTTGTGCCGGCGTTTCTTCCGGTTGGGAACAAAAAACACCAGGTCCGCCTCACCGCTTCGACGCACGACTCGCAGGGAATCCTTCAGAACAGCACTCCCGAGGCTCTCGATAACACGAAAAGGCTCCAGGCGAAACTTGAAAAAAATATTTCTTCGTATACTTTTTACGAACTGGATGAAGATGATGGCGCAACAGCCATCGTCGTATCCTATGGAACGACCTCGCAGGCCGCCAGGGAAGCAGTTGCGACGATGAGGTCGACAGGCCTGAAAGTCTCTCTCTTCATCCTGAAGACGATCTTCCCCGTACCCGGGTCCTATACGGAGATTCTTGGCAGATACGGCAGGGTGATAGTAGCTGAGGAGAATCTGACGGGCCAGATGAGGCATATCCTTTTCGGCAGAATTTCACGTCCAGGTGTCTCTGGAGTCAACGCCATCGGAAGGATGGTTACTCCAGATGAGATCATCGAGGAGGTGAAGACCCATGGATAACAGGTATATAGACAGCGGGGACCTTCCGTTCTGCAGGGGATGCAGCCATAACCTGATCATCCGCCACACCGCCGCGGCGCTTGAAAAAATCGGGATCGATCCGCTTGACGTCATAATGGTAACAGACATAGGATGCCATGGTATAATAGACCGCAAGTCGCACACGCACACAGTCCACGGACTTCATGGCCGTTCGGTGGCTCTTGCCGTCGGAATTTCAGCGGCCCTCAACAACCCGCGGAAAAAAGTTATCGTCTTTATCGGCGACGGCGGAAGCACAATAGGGATCAATCATATCATCGGAGCCGCTCACCGTAATTTCGATATGACCGTTATTGTTCATAATAACATGCTCTATGGAATGACCGGAGGTCAGCGAAGCGACCTCACTCCGGGCGGATTCAGGACCCGTTCACCGATAGGAGGCTTTACAGAGGAACCTCTCGACCTGGTGAAGATCACAGGGGACGCGGGCGCCGCGTACGTCAGCAGGATAGCCGCCAGGGGCGATTTCTCCGACAGCCTCGTTGAAGCTTTCAGGATAAAGGGATTCTCCCTCGTCGAGATCCTCGAGATATGTCCAGCCTACGGGATCAAACAGAACAGGGACATTAAAATCGCCGACATCGGGCCGGCATTCAATCTGCCTCTCGAGACGCATATGAATGAGAACGCCAACAAGATCGATGTCGAGCCCCGCGCCGCCGTCTCATCGCTTCTCGGTTCGCTCAGTCCGGTCCCTTTTGAATTCTCACACGCTCTCGATGATCAGTTTACGGTCCTCGTAAGCGGATCTGCGGGAGAGGGAGTCCAGGTAGCGGCAGAGATCTTCATAACAGCTGCTGTCTCATCGGGTCTCAACGCCACGAAAAAAGGCAGTTATCCTGTCACCGTCGGGACCGGGTTCTCCGCGGCCGAGGTGATTCTTTCCCCGCGCGACATCGGATATACCGGCATAACGAAGATAGACTGGGTCCTGGTCTCTTCGGAAGACGGAACCTCTTATTTGAGCAACAGGATCAAGGGTATGACAGAAGGATCGGTGCTGGCCGATTCGACGATTACTCTTCCCTCGACAGGTGCTTCAGTGCTGACAGGCGACTTCAGGGGTTCGGTCAATCCGAAGGAGTCGACCCTTGTCATGATGCTGGTCCTGCTGGAAATATCGGGCATATTCCCGGTCGAAGCTTTGATAAAGGCGATCTCGGATAACCGTATCGGCGAAAAGACAGACACCGCGGCACTGCTCGAAGCGGCCAAAACGATCCGGGAACAGATTTCACGATAACCGCCCTGATATTTTTCCATGAACCAGTGACAATTCAATTCCAGAACAAATACACAAGAATAGCTTGAAAAAGAGAACAAATAATAAGTACAATCATCAGTATACTACCGTATAGCTTTACATTCAAACGTATCGCGCGTCGGTTTTATCCATTATTGATGAGATAATACAATTATCAGCGGAGGCATTTTAGATGAATAAACACATTGACGAAATAGACAAGAAGATAGATCTAATAAAAACCGAACACGCTCAAAAATTTTCTGACAAACTTGTAATCTGGGCCACTTTTATTGGATTAGGCGGAATTCTCATTTCAATCATTACTGGTTTTAGAAGTTGTATTGTTACTAATAATATTACTAATGGGTTTCATTCATTCGGAGTCGGGTTATTGATTGTTGTTATTATATACGTTTCGATCTGCATTATACATTTTATTCATTACCGGGATAACCTGAAGGAAGATATTGCCCCCCTAAAAAAGGAAATTATGAGACTTAAACAATTGGAACGTGAAGAAGTAATTAAACGACAGGAACATATTACACGGGAACATGTCGAGAAAAATCTCGCTCTGGTCGGGTCAAATACTCTTAATCTATCTGACAGGAACCTTGAAGGAGAGGACCTGTCCGGATTGAATCTATCGGGAACGAATTTTTGCAAGGCAAGCTTGAAGGGAGTTATCTTCAAGGAAACGTGTCTTAATAATGCTCAATTTTTAAACGCTGATATTAAAAATGGAGTGTTCATTAAATCCGAATTGTTATCGGCTAATTTTGAAGAAGCATGCCTGGAGGATGCGATGATTGATAATGCATCAATTGGCAGCTCAATGTTTCATAAAACTTCTCTCATTCGCGCAAAATTACGAAACGTGACGGGGTACAATGTTTTTATGCGAAATGCCGACCTGAGTCAGGCTGATTTTGAAGGAGCTGTATTGCCTGAAATAAATGCCGGCGAAGCAAAAGGAATCGGGGCATCGTTCAAAAATGCGGACCTTAGTAAAGGGATCCATTCGGCTAATTTGGATAATACCGATTTTCGAACCGCAAATTTCAGCCATTGTAATTTATCCGATGTCTCTTTCAGAACAGCTGACTTATCAAACGCTGATTTGACAAACGCGAATCTTTCACGCGCTTTCCTCGCTGGAGCGAACCTTACAAACGCCAATTTACAAAACGCAAACCTTGAAGGTTCAAATTTATCCGGAGCGATCCTGAACGGAGCCGATTTCAGAAAAACAATACTAAAGGGAATCAATCTCAATGAAGCCAAATATGACGATCAAACAAAATGGGATGATGACCTGGACCTTTCTCTTACCAATCTACGATGACGACATATGAAGGCAAATTATTGCTTGTTAATTCAAATTCCCGGGTATAGGATTGCCTTGAGGGAATTGCAGGGATTGTAATAATATGGACAAATAATCGCTTTTAAATAGATAAGGAGAGTTCATTTTATGCGGCGTATATCCATTTTTATGTCGATAATAATGATCATTTCGGTTTTTACTTGCTCAAAAGCTCAGGCTGAATGGATTAAAGGCCCCTGCAGGGACGTGTTGCGTGTCGGTGAAAGCATAGAGATGCAGTTGCCGGGCACGTACGAATTAAGCGCTGCCGTATTCTATGCTGGTGCAAATGACAAGGAGACCATTGACGGCGTTCTGGAATATTCTATTGATGGAATAAAATGGGACCGCTGGACTCTGGTCACAAACCTGAAGTATAATCAAAGCCCAAAAAAAGTAAAAGTAACTGCCAGATATGTCAAATTTATCATGCTGGGAGGAGGGGGCAGAGATGGGTTGATCTCATTTTGCAGCAAAGGGTCGGAAGGTTTTTCAGTGTATGGGGCTCCTGCTAATTACAGCACTTCGAAAAGCAGTAATGTTTCAGGAGTTTCAGTAACTGGTATAAAGGGCTATGGCATAGATTATTCCGACAAATCAAAGGTTTGCTTCATCAAGGATTATCCTCACCTGAGGATGGATGATGTTCCAACCCGGTGTAAATATGCCAATGCAAAATGGGATGGTTCATATGAAATAAAGGGTAAGCAACTGATTCTGAAAATGAATAATATTGGTACCGAATCAAAACCCGGCCACATGCTTGGACTGGGATATACGGTAACCATTAAGGGCGCGACATTTGATGATGGAACTACAACAAAATCCTTCGTTTTATATAAATTCAGTGGTAATCCTACTCAAAAATCCGCACAAAAAATCATAAATATAATTCCAACCGGAAAACCTGAGCTTGTTGTTTCCGCTGCGTTAAAGAGTGGTTATACTGTTTTAACAGACCAGGACTCAGTCATAATATCCGTAAAAGTGGATAATATTGGAGATGGTGACGCGAATAATGTTCAACTGATGCTGAGACCTACGCGTTCAGGTCTTATCTCCTTGTCGCCTGAATATAAAATAATTGACTCTCTTCCAGCCGGTAAAAACCGATATTATTTTTTCACTATAAAAGGAACGGATAATATTGAATCTGGAACTGCCCGATTGACAGTTGATGCGTCCACAAGAGAAAGCCAGAGTAAATCGATAGTCCTTGAAATACCGACAAAACGACAGTTTTCTTCCCCTACCTATCCGGCCGATCTTGTCATAGAGAATATTGTTTTTAAAGAACCTTCTGGAAACAACGCACTTGATGGATACGAGACAGGTAAAATATCCTTTTTTCTATCAAATAAAGGTAAGGGAGAGGCGCAGAACATCAGAATATCCCTTTCTCCACTTGGCTCGGCTGAGGGCTTGATTTTTTCGGCAATGCAGATTGTCGAGCGGTTAAACCCAAACAGCAGAAAAGAATTACACTACCCCATAAAAGCGGAGTACAATATTACCAGCCTTGACAGGCAATTCAGAATACAGGCAGTCGAGGAGTTCGGATTCGACGCGGATCCTGTAAATATCCGGTTTGAAACAAAACGGTATGAGCCACCTGACCTTAGAATCGAAAAAATCGCTATAGATGACAGTGAGGATGGAGACGCGTACGGCAACAAAAATTCAATCATAGAACCGAATGAATCGATAGTTGTAACTGCTTTTATACAAAATTTTGGCACTGGGACAGCAGAAAACGTTACCGCTAAAATAATTGTCGATCACAGCGTTCCCAACCTGTTCGTTCCAATGGAAAAGGATATTTCCAACATAGGAAACATTCCGCCCGGTGAATACAGGGAATATTCTTTCTTTTTTCATACTACCAAGCGCTTCTCAAGAAGTAACATCCCGATCAAGGTGGAACTTTCTGAATCAAAAGGGCATTATGGCAAAATTATTGACCTTGCTCTTAAAATGAATGAAAGGTCATCAAATATTATTGATATAGACATTGCGAAGATACCGACCCCGCAGCTTAACATTAAACCACTTCCCGCTATTACATCAGATATCGATCGAATAAAAAGGAAGTCAAAAAATTCAGAGCCCGATGATTTCGCAGTAATAATAGGCATTGAAAAATACAAGTATGCTCCTGACGTAACATACGCGGCCAGGGATGCCGGCGCATTCTATAATTACGCGCTGGACATATTGGGAATACCTGACAGGAACATTATCTATCGCGTCAATGAGGATGCTACAGCAGCCGAATTTATGAAAATATTCGACAAAGACGGATGGATCGCCCGGAGAATCACTGAAGACAGTGATGTCTATATATTTTATAGCGGTCATGGAGCCCCAAACCTCAAAAGGAAAGAACCATATATCATCCCCTCCGATGTCGATCCAAATTACATGACTTCCGGTTTATCTCTGCCTGACATCTACAGTACAATGGACGACCTCAAGTTAAGTTCAGTTACAATTTTGCTTGATGCCTGTTTCAGCGGGCAGAGCCGCGAAAAGGAATTACTCCTTGCGGGGTCAAGGCCCGCTGTAATTGAGCTTCATAAACGTAATGATTCATATAACAATGTAACGGTGATGGCAGCGGCAAGTGGCATGGAAATCAGCAGTTATTACCCGGAGCAGAGTCATGGGATATTTACATATTTTCTGCTAAAAGGTCTTCAGGGACTTGCCGATTCGAACGGTGACAACTCAATAACTGTCGGGGAACTATTCAATTATATCAAGCCAAATGTCTCGCAAACCGCCGCGTTCCTGGATCGTGAACAGACACCTGACTTATTGACAAAGGACAAAAGCCGGGTGCTGGTTGAATATTAAACATGTTAATTTGGTATATAAATTGGTGGTTTTATGATACATAAATTGAGCCTGTAATAATTACAGAATGAATGTATATGCCTTCGTGCCGGCTTACTATTGGTGGTCTAAATTGAAAATTCCAAACCTGTCACCGGAACAGATCGATAAAATTGACGTTAAGCTTGTCGAAAAGCTGAATAATATCATGGACATCGAATCGGCAACCATTGAAGTCATCATAGAGATATCGGATAATCTTCCGGAAGGATCAAACGAAAATAAATCAAGCCCAGAATCACTAAACACAAAATTGGAAGATATTCTCAATATTGATCTGCCATCAGACTTAGAAATTATCAATATTTATGGATTCATGAATATGATAGTTGCAAACCTTCCTGTAAATAAAATACCTCTCCTGTTCCAATTGTTTAATGTCTCAAAAATATTTGATGCCGAAGGAGATATTACTCCAGATGTGAGAGACTGATTTTTTTTCACAATAACTCTGAGGGTGAAACTATGGGTTTTATTGAACCTGCGTTGTATGAAAAAATAGCTGTTAGCGCAAAAAGTCTTAATATTAATAATATCGATTCCAGTCATGAAGAGATTGGTGACGATTTCGCAATTAAGGATGTTCACTTTCTTGATTCCCTGATCGAAATTGGAGATCTTCTCTCTCTTGAGGAATTTGAAAATACCATAAGCTCAAGAGGCGCAAGAAATATCAAAAAATATCCTGAACTGAATATGCTCGCGGCGGAAATACCATTTTTCCAATTAATACCGCTAAAAAAAACACCTCATATCAACGGCATCTACGATGGAACAGGTAAAATCAAGCATTGCCTGGATGCAAGCGTCGGAATGATAGTCAACCATGACAAGATCCTCCTGCCATTTAAGCTTCCGGGAAAAGATTCTCCTCCTTCCGGCGATGGCATAAGAATTTGTATTATTGATACTGGTATCGACCGGGAACATCCTGATTTAAAGGATTCGATCCTGGAAATAAAAGATTTTACACCTGACATGGATAGTCATGATTACAGCGGACACGGAACCCATGTGGCATCGATTATCGTCGGGAATGGATCCGCTTCGTCTGGAAAATATAAAGGTGTCGCCCCTGGATCGGGGCTTCTTATCGCAAAGGTTTTCGACAAAGATGGATGTACTTCAAGAAGAATGATCATAGATGCCCTTCTATGGGCTATAGAGATGAGAGTTGATGTTGTAAATATGAGTCTCGGAGATTCCAGCACATCAAGAGATGGAACATGTCCAATATGCAAAGCTGTAGACTATGTCTCGTCAAACGGCGTGTTTGTCGTAGTATCTGCGGGAAATGAAGCAGAAAGTCCGCAAGGCGTTGAATTCTCGTCCAGTACAATAACGTGTCCCGGTAACGCACTTCACTCCTTTACCATCGGGGCTATGACTAAAGACCGTGAATTGGCTTCCTTCAGCAGCTGTGGCCCAACCACCGATGGAAGGGAAAAGCCGGATGTAATTGCTCCGGGCGTAAATATTACAGCCGCCGCTCCTGGTGGCGGATATGCCAGCATGTCTGGGACAAGTATGGCCGCTCCGCATGCGGCTGGAGCAGCAGCACTTCTGGGAGAGTTGTATCAGGTTTATTCCACTGAACGCGGTATGCCCGATTTTCTAAAACCTGACGATATGAAAAGTGCTCTAAAGGCCGGCTCCAACAAAATAAACGAAATTCACAACGGAAACGAGCAGGGTTCGGGACTTATCAATATACCTGCCGCATTCCACTGGTTGGAACTTCACAAACTCGGTACAAACGCTACTATTAAGTCAGCTTCAAAACCTGCCAGGACGGTATCTGAATTTTCTGTCGCTTTCATTATTCTTATCTTGCTGGGAATACTTTTATACAATATGCCTTTTGGATACCGTATCGAACGGTATTTTTCTTCCAGATGGCATAAAACTGAAGAAGTTGTGCTGTCTGGCGAACCTGTTTCGATCGTCACTGATACAGATGATATTGTACCTGATATGCTTGCTATTGATTCCTCACTGATAAGCAAAGATCTGGCAGAAAAGTACGATCGTGAAATCAGAAGATTGATAGAACATGTCGATTCTCATCCGGACAATATCGATTCACTCGCGAGTCTTCTGGTATTCCTGTCGATAAGAGATGATGCTGAAGATGTTATCACTGTACTTAACAACGCCATTGAGTCCGGCAACAACAACTCCGGCCTGTACTATAACCTGGGCCTTACCTATTATCAGAACGGCATGTTCAGGGAAGCGTACGCGTGCATGAACAGTGTTCTTGAAATCGATAAAAACAACAGTTCCGCCGAGTTCATCATTGAATCCATAAGAACATCCGACGGGCAGACAGCAGAAAATAAAACTTCCGACATCGATTCTGAGAATGCCACGACCAGGCACCCTTTGAATACCACTGCTGTTTTACCCGCCGGCTGGGATATGATCAGTGACGCGGAGAAGATCCATTATGTCTTAATCACCCTTCTGATGATATCATTTCTGTTTTATTTGTCTACTCATCTGATTCCGCGGAGAAAAGCATCCGACACCGGTTTTATTTCTTCTAAGGGGAAGGGAAATCGCATCAATGTTCAAACGGTATCAAGACACGCGATTCACACTTCGATATTCGCAAATACGGTTCTATTTATAACCGGATCTTTGACGTTGATCTATACATCAGTCCGAATGAATAAATATCTTGGGGATTATATAAGAAATCCGGGGAGTTTCATGAACCTGCTCTGGGAAGACAGGGTATTTCTTATCATTGTGGTTCTGTTGATTGCTACCAAGCTTATCAGCAGAAAAAATACAGTTTCATGATTATTTATGAAATTCATCATATTGAGAGTAAGATATATTAGTACGATTTCGACAATCTAGTTATTATAATCAAGTATAATCCGATTGCCGTTACCGCTCATCTCGGGATTCTGTATTCTACCTCTTGAAGCTGCGTTTTTATTGACATTTTTATGGATATAAGATTGCAGTTCGTTTCCTGTTATTTTTTTGTCCATATCCATATCCGCTTCACCTCGCAGTCCCTTCAGGAAATAATAAGTGAAAAGCCCGTGTTTTTTCTCTCTGTACCATGTTGCTATCTCGGCTCCGCTTGAAGCGGTAAATGAAATTCCATTTCCTTGACTGAGGCCCTTTTTACTGATAACCAGAGCTGCCGGGCTTGCGTCTCCTATTACTGATCCTCCATCCGATTCACCGCTGAAACAGGCATCTATTACTACTGTCACGTCGCGCGCTTTAAGCTCTGATATGTCCTGGTAAAATTCGTTGAGCGGATATCCGCTGATCTTAATGCGCCTTGGTTCTGGATCACAATCAAAGGGGAGGAGATATCCCTGTTTGGTTTCAATATTGGGTCCCCCGTGTCCGGAGTAATAGATAAACAGATTTGATACTCCTGCTTCCACTTTAGCGTGAAGCATCTCCTTGACCGCAATCTCAATCTGGGTTTTGGTTGCCTGATCATCATACAATTCAATTATATTATCCTGATTGTACCCGAATGACTCTATCAGGTATTGCTTTACCGCGATTGCGTCCATAATCGCAAAATCCACGTCAGGAATATCTTTTTTCTGATATTTCGAAATTCCTATCAGAAGTGCCACAGAATTTTCGTTCATATTCTTGAGCTTTGGAGGAATATTTACATCTATATTGGGATCCAGTTCAGCAGCTATCCTTAATTCCTCTTTTCTGTAATATATTTCTTCTGTTACGGACTCGAATTCGTTTCTCTTATCCCTCAATCTGATTTCAACGGTATTTGTGCTATTCGGCTTGAGATTCTTAAGTTCGACGTCATAGTTAATATCCATATCGTCCGACGCATGTAGTATCGTCAGATCGGAAGGACGTTCACTTAATCTGTCCTGTGTTTCTCCATTTATTATAGTCATAACATCCGCAATGCCAAAAGGTGATTTAGCTACAATTTTAATCCGATACCTGTCAGTTAATACTTCGTTGTTATCAGGTATGTTGAATAGCTTTATTGTAGATTTGTCATTTCTAGTTCTAGATCCAGTCGATATACTTGCGCTTCCTATCGGCAAGTTCGGATTAACCGGTTTTACGGAAGTTACCGCCACATTTGCTTCTTCTATATCGTAGGTATAAATTTTGGTCATGTCTGCGAAATAATTTTGTCGGACGATAATACTTACATCTAATCGTCCAGGGGCAATACCGGATGGTATAATAAGGTTGATTTTATCCAGGGTGACTTCATCACCCGCGGCGATTTTATCTATATTGAAAATACGGTTCTTTCCAAGGCGACCGAAGTCTATATGCACGGAAAGCTTACGAGCTTCGTAATCTCCATTGTTTCTCAGGGCAAGGTGTAACTCCAAATTCTCACCTTGAGTTACGTTATTCTGCCTGATCAGATCAACAAATACAATATCGGGTTTTCTCAATTTAACGCTGAAATCCTTACTTAATGTAGTTCCTTCAAAGTTATCCTGACTGATTGCTGCCTGAAGGGATATCTTTGACATCATGTGGTCGACAGGGATTCGAACATCGAAGTATTTTGCTATACCTCTGGATCCAGGCTCTATTCGCAGTATCGGTTCCGAAGTACTGGCCAGGACTTCGACGCCACCGACAGAGGAAAGTTTTACTATTACATTTTCAGCTTCAAGATCACCTGAATTGGTTAAAGACACTTTTACTTTTGATGTTCTCCCGTTTGCAAGAGATTCCTCTGTCTCTATTTTGCATGTCAAAACAGGGATATTTTTATTAATAGCCCAGATTTTTGAGATCGTATTGCTTTTTCCCGTGACAGGATCCTTAACCTGAAAAGTAACACTTAAATCATTACTTCCATAGACTCTGGGGATCTCGAATCGCAACCTGGCGCTTCCTGTACTTCCAGAAGCGATATACGGTATAACACATGACTCTTTAGAGACTATTATACCCATCGAACATTCACTCACCGTTAATTCCGCGTTTTTTGTCGGACCTTTCCCTGTGTTTTTGACAAACACTTCCGTTTCGACAATCTCATCATTTTCCGGGATGCCATTCCCGTTGCCTCTTGTCTGCCCTCTGCCACTGTCATCAAGTTCTAATCCGGAAAAGACAAATTCTGGTTTGGGAAGCTTATATACCTTTAGTTTCAAACCGCTCCTGGCATCATACTGCCTGTCCTCTTCGGCATGAAAAATAAGATTAAGATCTCCATCCTTAATATCAAGTGAAGCCTTAAGGGTTATATCGACATTTTCCGTGGCTCCAGGCAGTATATTGCCAACCTTATAAATGTCATTGAATTCGATTCCACTATTGTCACCTGTCACTTTCAAAACGACGCCATAAGCGACGCCTTCTCCCTGATTTACTATTTCAGCATGAACAATGACATTTTCTCCGCCATCAATAGCTTTGTTGGGGATGATTGAATTATTGTCATCAAACTCCGCTTGCATAACCAGCTTGCATGGCTGATCATACACCATTCTTATTTCTTTGATCTTATGGGGTTGCCAAACAATAAGTTTATTAATGTTCAACCCCGCTCCAAGATATTTTCCACTCTTGTCCATTGCGAGGCAAAGCACCTTCCCGTTATGAGTCATTGGTTCAGCAACTTCCTGAAATTCGTCGTCAAGAATATCAAGTCTTCCCGGGCCTTCAGCTACGTACAGGAATTTCCCATCAGGACTTTTTGAAATGGCCGAAACCGCACCGTTTAATTTCTTTTGCTTAACCATCTTAGATTTTGGTATATCCCAAAGTTTGATTTTCTTATCGTCTCCAGAAGTTATAACAAATTGTCCTGAACTCATTGGTATTATTCCCGAGATGCTTCCAGAATGTACTTTCCATTTTTTAAGAAGTGTTTTTTTATCAACGTCAAATATATATATTTGCCCCTTGTTTGTGCCTACAAATAAAAACTTATCAATATCACTAAATACCATCTCGACCGGTTTATCTTCTATTTTGTTGAAGTATCCCAATAATTCTAAATTTAAAGGGTTATATAATGCGATCCGGTTATTTGAAGCTTCTGTCGCTAAAATACTGTTATTTTTTGAAATCGCCAGAGCAATTGGTCTTTCAATTCCAAGCTTCACATCATAACCGGGAGCAGTACTAAATTTTTCATTTGCATCAATAAATGTTTTCCTTAGATATCCATCCCAACCTATACTATAAATAGCATCCCCCGATGTACTATAGACAATTGATTGTATATAACTTTGGTGACGGTCCAATCTTCCATGAAATATTTCATTTTCAATGGAATAAATAATAATTGCACCTTCTCCGCCAATTGCAATCGTTTTCCCCGATGGATGAATGTCAACAGCATTCACCCAGTTACTCAACTTTCCTATTTCTTTATAGTGAATGGCTTCAGCATAAATAGCAATATGCGTAAATAAACTCATAAATAATAAGAAGGCTATAAGCCGCACATTCAATTTATTTATACTTTTCATTTAATACCGCTAAATGTTAAATCCAACAAACGACAATTTTACTCCAAAACTGAAACCACTGACCTGAATATTCTTATACTCCAACCATTCTGAGTCCAGGTTTTTATAATCAGGATTCTCTGAAGTTCCCATATTTACTTGCCAATCATCTCCAGCGCCAGTATAAAAATAACCCGCAAAAAACAAAATTGAAAAACTATCATTTAAACGAAGCGTAATGCCAGGCTCGGCACGAAAATATCCCTGAGCGTTTGACTTAGTTATTCCTGAGTTATCAATACCATCACCATAATCACCTTCAGGCCTGCTGTAGTTTTGGCTTCCTAGAAATAAAGCTCCTCCTCCAAAAGATATTGACGCTGAAAGCTCGTCAAATATTAAATATCTGGCAAGCGTTACTGATCCATCAAATATTACTGTATTCATATCGTTTATTTTCAGATAGCCTCCACCCAATCGTACCTGGCTCCCATGCATATCAAAGTCTGTCACAAATGAAACCATAAAAGCGTTTGCATCCGATAATTCATCGACTCTATTTCCTGTTACTTCTTTATAAATCTGCCCGGGCTTCCATAGAACCGGGACTCTAAGATATTCCAGTCCGAACCCGTATTTGGTTAAAAACTGTCTTGTTTGAACTGTATTTCCTATTTCGATCAAACCGCCACCTTTTACCACTTTTGCTGTTGTAAAATCATCAGTGGTATTTAATATTTGAACTACAGCTACTTTCTCCGAATTCATATTTAATACATCACAGTACACCCCCTTATTCAATCCAGCCTTATTGTCTCTATCCAGGTATATTGTGTTATCTTCAATATCAACTACGTTGGCGCTGATAGGAAAAGCCCACAAACATATTTTTGAAAATGCTGATGCCAGAGCCTCTATAGATTTATTATAGGCTATTTGTTTATTGGGTCCACTCCCGGTTCCAAGAATTCCCAACGCCTCTTTCACTTTTTCTTTTTTATCCTCAGCAACACCTGTTATCAACAAATTAGCATTTATTGTGTAAGATACTGAATTTCTGCGCTGCCCCTTTTTTGGTTTAAATACATAAACTTTTATAATTCTCTCTGTCATTATGTCCTGAGAAAAGTTTAGGGTATAATTATTATCCAGTAAATTCTTTAACTCAACTTTTAGATTCGATATTAATTTCGCATCTCCTTTTTCAAACATTATAGTCACAACTGGTTTCGAATATTTATATCCTGGTTCTTGAGCATCAACGCTGGAAACAAATAATATGTTCACCAAAATTATAATGATAGATCTCAATTTCATCTAATACCTTTCATATTGAAGTACTATTTTTAATTTTTTTTGATGCTGTATGCCTCAACATTTTCAGTGCGCATATCCCGGTCTATCCCCATAAGCCAGGAAACATATCTCGCTCTGCTGACCTCGGGGCCAGATATCTTGTCTCCATCGACTTCAGGCTTGGAAAATATCGGTATTTTTATATCCGCTTTGGTAGCGACTATTAGCATCGCCTCACTGGTCTCTTCTCTGTTTTCGAACGGTTGCAGAACAATATCAAAGTTTTCATTCCCTGGAATTGTCAGAATATCTCCTTCAAGAAGTTTATTTTCGAGCTGAAGCTGGTTTGGGAATATCAGATGCATTTCACCGTTTTCCAGAATATTTATTACATGGACGTAGCAATCCCTGCTGGACTGAATATTTAATACCAGTTTTTCTCCTTCCCTAAAGAAAGCATTGTTTAACCCTGTTTTCAATTGAAACCCGGGGTCCCGTTTATCGCTGTCACATTGAACCTCAACAACAGCTTCGACATAACAGTAATATTCAGTTTTGCCGTAATCACTGGTTTTGGCAATGATCGTATCAACGATTTCTTTAAAACCTGTTACCTTCCCTTCGGAAACTGCTTCAATGAGATCAGCAACCAGGATCCCCTTATTACTGAGGGTCGTACTTATAAGATTGGCCCCGCACAATTCTTCCATTGCGTCGCGCTTTATTTGATTTTTTGCGCGATCTCTGGCCTGATCCGCTGTCCATCCGGCAATGGGATACTGCGACTGCAATCTGGTCCTGAGGATCTCGGATCCCCCGCAAAACGCGTCTTTTGATGTTATTATCAACACGAATAAAGCTGCCCACAAAATATGGTGCTTTTTCATACTTATATCCTCTTGTCAGAACATTTAGAAAACCGTTCTAAGTTGATCCTGGATCGCCTTGATAATCAGCAGCGCGTCAGCGCCGCTCACCGCGTCGCCAGGATGAAATGAGTTATCTTTAAGACCTGTCTTCATTATTCCCTTTTCGGTACATACCCGAATAGCGTTAAAGGCAAAATGTGCTGAACCGACATCGGGGAAAGGGCTGGTCTGGCCGATATACTTTGTCGAAAGGTTTTCATCGACAATAAGCTTGTCCAGTATGTCCTCCACTACGAGAGCATACTCCGCGCGAGTCAGGGTTTCATCCGGCCTGAAATTACCGTCGGGATACTCATTGAGGCCTCTTATGCCAACATTCAGGATGGATTCAATGTAGTTTTTCGCCCAGTGTCCTTCTATATCAGATGGTGCAAATCTACCATCGAAATTACCAGGTTTCGAAGAATCTGGATCTCCGGGTTCTATAAAATCTGTATTGTGCTTCTCCCCCGCTTCTCTTCTCAACAATTCAACAAGCTTTAACTCTTCGATAAAAAGAACCGCCGTTTCTCCTCGTGTTATCTTGTCAACAAGGCCTATTTTCATACCTATTTTACTGCCTGGGGCTGCTCTCTTAATTTTTGTTATTTTTTCAAGCTCCAGGTTCGCTTCCTTCTCCAGCCCCCTTTTCAGATCAAGGACCCTGCTGAATGATTTCTCCGCTTCGTTGAGATCGTAAGCGCCTTCGTGCACCTTGCCCTCGGTAAAATAAGCCGCTGCGCTTTCAGGATTTTTCTCAAATGCCTTATCGATATCCTTCAAGGCGTTTTCGTACCAGTCATCATCCTGAAAAGCCGCTCTTATCTCGGCTCTTGCTATATATGCTTCGACGCAATTCTTATCCGCCTTCATGGCCTTGCTCAAATATTCAAATGCTTCTTTTCTGTTTCCAGCTTGTTTTTCCACCAGCGCCATGCCGACATACGGCAGAGGGGTTGCCCTGTTCAAACCGATGCCTCTTTCAAATTCCCACCTGGCTTTATCTATATCCCCCGCTTTCAGCTCTCGCATACCCTGGTTGTAATGGCTTGTGGCAGAATCGAATTCACTCTCCGGGACAATCGGTTTTTTCGCGCACCCTACAGACAGGCTCACAATAAGGATAAGCACAAGTGGAAAAGTCATTATATATCTTTTCATGACGACTACCTCTCTGCGATCAGTATCGTTACCTCAAGATCATTTAATTCGATCTGTAACTTCAATCGAGGACAAAAACAACCCTGCATTTGTCGAGAAATTTCTCTTCTTTATTTGCGCTAGCTATCAACTCCGCATCCTTATCACCGACGACCGCCCAATCACTGCTTAGACCTGATACCATGACCGGCTTGATTACGAGAGGATTATCTCCGATCCGGTCCTTCTGAAGGTTTTTTGCCGAAGTTACATCGCTGGCGTACCCGGCAAGACCGTGGTTTAGAAGCCATAGCCTGTTGACCTTCAAGCTCCCGTACACTTCTTTTTGGTCTTCAGTTATGATTCTTGGTGAAACCGAGGGCCTGCCTTTCAAGCCAGTGCAATCTACAATCAGACCTGTGTAAGTGTCATCCTTGATCGAAGGATTTATTTCCTTTACAGGCCTTATTTTTTCCATGTCATAAGATTGAATCGGCGTAACCTCGCGTTCCTTTGTCTCGATCTCATTAATTTTGTCATAGAGTGATACTGTGAATCCAGACAGGGACATTTTCATCCAAATATAGACCTTGATACCGCCTTTTTCATCTTTTTCTATGACCGGTTTGCCGACTTCCCTTGCGCCTGATATGGCCCCTTTACCCTGAACCTGAATGTAATCACTTTCCAGCATCTGTTTGTTTGCAGTACTACTATATGTCATGGCTACGATTCCAGTTGCTTCATGAAGATTTCTCATGGCGTCGAGCTTTGCAGCTCTCTTTGCCTCGACCTCCATCTGAACGGGGTATTTGCCGCCATCTGGGGTAGCAACCCCTACTCCCTGTACAACGATTTCCCCCCGAGTCCAGTTAAAATATGCATTATCACCAGTTCCATGATTGTCACCGATTGATCTTCTTTCTACCAGCTCTCCACTTGGATCCTTTTCAGCGTCCCACCATACCTCGTCCTGAGCATTTGGTGTTGAATAAGCTATTGCAAGTGCTACTATCAGAATTACCAAAGCACCTGACCTTGAAAAGATCTTCATCACCCGACTCCTTTGTTAAAGTTTATTATCTACAGCCGCATTTGAAATCATATAACACGCATTTACTGCGCAGTCCATGTTTTTAGCATAACCTGATATGTTATTTATATTTAGCAACATTATGCTTTGCTTCCTTATTTCCGGGGTCGTATTTGAGCACCTCCTTCCAGTAATGAAGTGCCTTATTCTTTGAACATTTTTCCAGTTCCTTCCAGGCGAGATCGTTGTATGCCCAGGCAATATTATAAATCGCACCTATATTGCCCCGATTGACTCTCAACATCTCCTTCCAAAAACCTATCGCTTCATCGGTATTACCAAGATTCAGACTTATCCACCCCAGTCCGTCATAGGCCCCGGTATAGTCGGGGTCTATCTCCAGAGTCCTCCGGTATTCAAGGATTGCATTTTTAAAAAGCCCCATACTGTGATAAGACTCTGCCAGACGGAAGTGTGTAGTTGCTTCGCTTGAATTCAACTCCCTAGATCTCTCAAGTTCATCTATCGACTTCTCGTATTGATGACGGAATTGGTATATAGCGCCCAGAAAATAATGGGCGTTGGCGTCAGAAGGATCAAGTTTCAGAATACTATCGAATTGGCTCTCAGCAGAGGAAAGATCACCTTTCTCCAGATTAAGTATCCCTTTCCATAACCTGCTGAAACAATCTTCCGGATCTCTTGTCTGTACCTGCGAAAATATCCTCATCGCCTCATCATTTTTATTCTGCTTGAGATAGATTACTCCCAGCTGGTTCATCGCATAGATATTGCCGGGTTCAAGCTTCAGGATATTCTCGAATACTTCCTCCGCTTTTGAAAAATTACCGTTGAAATGATAGCTGTTCCCCTGAACGAGAAGATCATTCAACGACTGAGCTCCAACGATACTGAACGATGAGGCCAGGCTTAAAGAGATTACTATGGCTACAGCTATTTTTCTGGAATTGCTTTTAATCGATAAATTCAAGATGTTCATCAACTCGAATACCCCCGGGACAAACATAAATATCGACAACTTAATCCAAACTGAGATTTTTCAGTATTTTTGCGATTTCTCTCGCCATTTTTTCCCGGGATTTTTCCTTCCCCAGAAACTCTTCTTCTTCGTAATTGCTTATAAACGCGACCTCAACAAGCACTGACGGCATCTTTGCCTTCCTTAGAACAAAAAAGTTGGCAGACTGCGATCCTCTGACTTTTACGCCAACATCAGAAGGGAAAAGGGAGATCATTCTATCGCATGTATACCTGCTGTCTTCCCAGAGTTTTCCCCTGCCAGCTTTGAATACTATTTCCTCTATATTCACCATCCCGGATTCGGCTCTGGAATAACTCTCCTCTTCGAAAGAAATATTCTCTCTCCTGGCGACCTCCGAAGCTTCCTTTGATGATGCTTTTTCTGAACAGTAATAAACTTCGAATCCCCTGGCACTTCTGTTTTCACTGGCATTAGCGTGTATGCTTACAAAAAGGTCCGCCCGGTATTTATTCGCTATCACCGTACGTGACGATAGCGGTATATAATAATCGTCTCTTCTGGTCAAAAAGGATTGAATCGTCGTTTCATCGTTAATGATCCTGTTTACCCTTTTTGCTATGTCGAGAACTACATCTTTTTCCTTCAATCCCCCTTTACCCACAGCTCCTGGGTCAAACCCGCCATGTCCCGGATCTATTACTACTCGCCTTATTCTGCTTCCCGCTTTTCTTCCTGCCAGTTTTTCGCGGTATTGTCGTATTTCCCTTTCCGCTTCTATTTCAAGGATGCTCTTCTCTGCCGGTTTTTGAGGTTTATCGACTTTTTTTGTATAAAAAATATATCCGCCTCGTTTTGAATCATAGCTTCCGCCAGTGATTTCATAATCCCCTGAATGTATAAGTTCCATTACGACAACGCCAGGTTTCATCTGCTTCACATTCGCAGATTCGAAACCATCTCTTTCGATCCTGTATTTCTCCCCTCCATGAAATATTACAGCATTGCGGAAGTATATCGAATAGATCCCGGCTTTCTGAATAACATGTGTCTGTGTTTCGCTATCGGTCGGTAAAAGCACTGCTGTGTGCTTGTCCACCTCTCCTACCTTTAGAGGCATAACTCTTGTCAGAGGAGTATCTGCATAACAATTGAAAGCTGCTGCCAGCAAAAATACTGATATCAATAAATAATTCCGCACGGTTTTCATAAAACCACTCCGTAGATCTGTATTTAATAATAAAGCCGCTTCAATGATGTGCCTGGATAATAAAATCCCAGGATTTCCCTGTAGTCGAAACCATTATCAGCCATATTTTTTGCGCCATATTGACTCAATCCCACTCCATGCCCGAAGCCGCGGCCTTCTATCCTGATACCATTCTTTATCCGATTATATTCAAATAAAGTACTTTTTATTTTTAACGGATCAATAGCCAATCGAAAACGATTACCGCCTATCTTCCTGTTTTTATCACAAGTTACCAACACCAGCTCGTTAATCCTTCCTGATGGCGAACTGTTGCTTGTCCGGATATTCTTTATTCTGCCATTAAGTCCCATCTTCTTTTCGATTTCCTTATCTGTTATTTCGCACGACCATTCCACCGGCTCGCCAGTAATAGAGTGCTCGTCCTTGAAACCTGAAAGATAAGGAAGATCCGTGCCCCAGACATCTCTGTCATCCTCAACATATCCCCCGCTGTTCGAATGGTAATATGTGAGAGCTGGTTTTCCCTCATAGGATACTATGATGCCTCGAGTATCGTCTACTGCTTCATCGCTTGACATCTTTTCAGAAGAAACCCCGCCGTAGACCTGTGAACCCGTCGTGGAGTATACATCATATGAATACCCTTTGCGTTTGGAAATCTGAAAAAGAGTATACGTCCTGGCGATGATAGCCTGTGCCGCCAGGGCCTCTACGGGCCATGACGCTGGCATTTCCGAAGGGACTACTCCTTTGAGATACTTTTCCAACGGAAGCAGGTTGATAATAGCCAACCCGTTTTTCTCTACTGTAACTTTGACATTTCCAATATATTCCTTCCTTTTGAACTGAACAGGCTTTTCGCTTTCGGACACTAAAATTATGGATGAAACCCCCAGATCTGAGTCCATCAGCCTTATCGTATTTCTATCTGTTAGGGATAATTCCATCAAAGCGCCGGAAGGAACTTCAGCAATCGTTTTTTTACTATCTTCCCCCTTTATTATGAGTTTTCCGCTGGAAGACACCTTCAAATATCTTTCTTTTTCGACGATCAACACCCTGACAGTTTCTTCAGTATCCGCAAATGACACTGCTTCCCTCTCCGCTGGGTTTCTACCTCCCTCCAACCTTTTAAGAAAAAACCTGGCATTAGGCGCCCTGGGACTGGAAGGGTATTCCCGTAAAAGTCGCTTCAGGATGTTTTTACCATCGGTTAAACTACCCTGCTTAAGTTTTATAAGGGAAAGGTTATACAAAGCATCGTCTCTGAACTGTGAGTCGCTGAATTGATCGATCAATATCCTGTAATACTTCTCCGCCGATTTCTCATCTCCAAGGAATATATTATATAAATCGGCGACCTGTTCGATCGCTTCATCACACCCGGTTTCAGTTTCCCTGTTGATAGTCAGATATGCGTCAATAGCTTCCAGATAGCGTCCCCGCGAGAAATACGCTTCTGCCTCCGCCAAGGTAGTTGATGACGATGAAGATTGAAAACCGGCAACCAAAATTACCGCAGTTACTATAAAAATAGTTTTCTTCTGATGCAACTCATTATCCATTAAGGAGTCAAACCCTGTAACAGATCGTAAAGCATAAAATTGAAATAAAGCTTTATCGCCAAAAAGACCAGAACGAGGACAAACAACACAATAAATCCCGGTTTTCTTATTATTTCAGACAATTGATGAATATTTCCGAGAAGAATCCAGGATACTACAAACAGGATTTCCAGAAAGGAAATCCCAATCATAATATTTTTTGCGTTATTATAGATTTCGTACTTCCAGTGCTCGTCAAGCCAGTCGAGCAATTGCCTTGTTTCCTTGTAATAGGGGCTTCCGGGAGTAATCCTGCTGAGATATTCTGCTGAGTTTTTCGGATCCCTGAGGTTGAAAAATAGTTTGCCTAGCATGTAATTCGCCTGCTCTACCATTTTATTATCGGGATAATCATCAATGAATTTTTTATACTCTCTCGCCGCGGCAGGATAGTCCTTAGCCAGAAGACCGTATATGCCGGCGATCTGCCATTGGATGTTGGCCCTGACGCTTTCTTCTTTTTCTATTTTTGAAGCTTTTTTCAACATCTCAACGGCGCAATTGAAATCGTCCGCCATAAGACAACTATCCGCTATCAAAACGTAGCTGTTGTCCCGGGAACGATCTGAGATCTCATTTTCTATGGAAATTTGCCCCACGGTAATTCCCGGAAAATTTAATATTACAAACAGCATAATGGAGATCCAAAAGAACGGGATCATTACGGGAATATTTTTAAATCCTTTTTTTACCAGCATGTTATCCTCCAGACCAACAAGATGCGCAGCTATTTATTTATCAATTAATTAGTTATGCCCGCTTACCACTATTTTTCATACCCCGTCCCGAATATGGAAAACATGACACCAAAATGAAATCCACTTACCTTGAATGAATCATATTTTACCCATTCCGAGTTGAGTTCAACGCGCTCTTT
Source organism: Candidatus Krumholzibacteriota bacterium (assembly GCA_016932415.1). NCBI lineage: Bacteria > Candidatus Krumholzibacteriota > Candidatus Krumholzibacteriota bacterium. The sequence continues at coordinate 14,165 of JAFGCX010000018.1, read as the reverse complement.
ACCAATTGACCAATCTGATCCATCACCTGTGTAAAAATATCCGCCGAACAGCGATATCGAATACATCTCATTAAAAAACAGACTTATTCCTGGTTCAGCGCGGAAATACCATTGATAATTATTGTTAGATGTTCCCTGATCATTAAAATCATCATCATAATCACCGGCAGGACGAGCATACTTTTGAGCGGGTATCTTGAAAACTCCACCACCTGCTTCAAGAAATACTGACATCCTATCAAAAAGTAAAAAGTGAGCTTGCGATGCGGAAACATCAAAGATCCATGTTTTCATATCCCCTAAACTTAATAATCCGCCACCAAATTTTATTCGGTTCCCTTGGAGAGAATACTGCCACATAGTAGATAGCATCAATGCCTGGGCATGATCTATCTTACTGATCTCATCTCCAGTCTGCGCTTCATATACGCTTCCCTCTTTGACATCAACAGGTATCCTCATGTACTCGAGGACAAATCCATATTTATCTATAAACTGCCTGGTTTCGGCAGTATATCCTATATTTACAGAGCTTTTCCCTTTGACTATTTTGCCTGTAGCGTGATCTTCGGCAATTTTGTCGATCTTAATTACTGCCGTTTTTTCCCCATTAAAATCCAGTATGTCACAGTATGTCCCTGGCTCAATACCACTCTTCTGGCCCCGGTCCAGGTATACGATGTCATTATCTAAATCGATAACATTTGCTTTAACCGGAAGCGCGAACCTGCAAATCTTCGCAATTTGCTCAACAGTTTTTGTAACAATTTCGGCGTACGAATTATCATTATTATATTTATTCGATGTTTCACTGATTGAAAAATGAGGATTGGAGATCTCATCGGCTCCTGAAACATGGACCTTTGCCTCTACTTGCCATACGTGTTGATTCGAAGCATTGACTTCATGTTTTATTTTCATTTCTGTAACTTTGACACATTTTTTTTCCAACAGACATTCGTCTACAAAAACCAATGAGTAACGGGAAGCGAGATTTGACTTTAACTCCCTTGCTAGAGAATCCTTGAACTCAACATTATTCGTTTTTATGCAAATCGCCAATTCCGGTCTTGTGTATTTATAACCGGCTTCCTGGGAATATGCGGAGGAGTAAAACACGAAACTAAACAGAAAAATCGAGATGGGCAACAATCTCATTTAACCTGCCTCCTTACTGGTAAATATTTTAATATCACACAGGAACTGGCACCTTAAATAGAATGTCTTTGAAAACGAATCAACACTATACGATATTCCGTTTTTAGTCAACTAAATATTACATTGCGGATAAAGAGACCGGGAATTGACAGGAGGATATAATAGCTATTCAGAATCGATTTCTTACATAAATAAGTAATAATATCTTTGACTTATATTGGAGAACGACGTTATATATCCTACAATGTGGGCGATTGATGGACATCCTTTCAATATTCAACCAACAGATAATCCATTTCGTCAGATATCAGAACAGGTGTTTGTTCCCGATCCAGCTGACCGGCTATTTTCTGAACGTTCGGTTTGATATAACTAAAAATCTCACTGACGGTTATCTTATTGTCCCTGTTCAAATCCGCAGGCCCCTGAAGACCTTTCAAAAGAAAGTAGGTAAAAATCCCATGTCTTTTATCAGGGTCCCCGCTGCTGATCTCTACACCGCTGGCCGCTGACATAACAGTTATGTCACCAAAAGTTTCAGGCCGCTCTACTTTGATGAATGCCGGCCTGGCGTCTGCCAGCAGCATTTCACTTTCACGATTTTGACCGCTGAAGCAGGCATCTAAAAATACTACTACCGCTTTGGATTTAATGCTGTTCAGGGTTTCGTACATTTTACTCAACGCAAATCCTGTGGTTGCGTAATTGGGGTCTATATCGTACGGAATCAAGTAAGGAGTCCCCTCTTTTATGCTTGGAGCGCCATGACCACAATAATAGATAAAGATTTCAGTATCGACGGTCGAGCGTTTGGCAATCCACCCTTCCCTGTCAAATATTTTTTCGAATTCTCCGGAAGTTGCCCCATCATTCATGAGATAGTAAATGTTTCGATCCGGAATCCCCAATACCTTCTCGGTATAATTATAAAACGCTCCGGCATCCCTTTCGGCATACGTAACTTTTGGAGCGTATTTATAATTTTCGATGCCGATGATTATAGCCAGTCCATTTTGGCGTCTTGTTTTTGATGTGAGAGGAGGATCATCGATGTCGGATTTTGATACTTCAGCAATCTTTTTAAACTCCGGTTTTGGCAGGTCTATTGATGCCACTCTGGTTTCGACTATATTCGGAGTGCGAATGTTCATTTTCAAACCCAGATCAATTGTTTTTCCATAGTCTCCTTTTGACTCAGTGATCTCGATTTTTACTGGGATGTCTTCTTTGGTAAATCTCCTGTTGGTATAAAAATAGAAATTAACCGATTTATAATCACCTGGGGCGATATCACCGAGAACCGTTACATTGCCGTTGTCCGGGCATGTAAAATTACGGTCCTGCTCCCCTGCTCGTATGGAAACCTTTACATTTTCAGCCTCACCGGAGCCAAAGTTCTGAACGAATGCGGTAACAACAACGCTCTCATTCGGCTCGATGATTGAATTGCCGTTTCCGTAGGAGCCCGTACTCTCGTTATCAGAATCGTTTATGGCAACTTTTTCAATTCGGAGGTCTGGAGGATTAAAAGTCCTTGTTTCAAAACTAATCCGGGCCGGATCCGCGTCAAACCCAAATTCTTCCACTACCTGTATCCTGAAAACCCTTGAATCGGTAATTACTCTACCTGAGGCGGTCACTAAAAAACTGATTTCCTTGGATTCTTTTGGTTTGATAGAATCCACCGTTTTTAACGATTCATAAGAAAGGTTCTCTGCAGAACTCAATGAAGACAATGATATTTTGATGTTTTGAGCAACTCCGCGGCCATTGTTGATCAGTCGAAATCGTATTTCACCCTTTTCATAACCATCCAAAGCATTATTCCCAGAAGGTTCGACAAACATCACATCCTCAATGTAAAGATCTGCCGGAAAGACAGGCTGACTATAATGGGCTTCTGTGTCTAAGTTAATAGATGTTTCGGCTGAAGTTTTACCCCCGGCGATGGCCTCAATCATCAAGGAAGCAACTCCTCTTTCTAGCTGTTCAGTCCCTGATATAACATAATCGACCTTTTCCACAACACCTGGTTGAATGCTTTTGATTGTCCTTGCATCGCCAAGCACCACATTGGGATTGTCGCATTTAAAGGATATCCTGACATTTTCCGCGATGCCTTGACCGGCATTCATTGCTCTCACCGATACTTGAATTGTCTGACCAGCTTTTAACTTTGGATTTTGAGGCATGGTGGATAAAACAAGCTTGATAGGATAGGGATCTTTAACCGGTGCACCTGACGACACCAGATGAGCACCATGAATTGTCCCATCGTTTCCGTTTCCACTAATATCCTCGATCGTTCCCCCTGGTCCAATACTATTGAAATTGTAATAAGCAATCAGTCCTGCCTCGTTGCCTTTCAGTTCTCTTTGCATAATCGATTTTATTTCATCTCCTGAAAGTGAGCGCTTCCAGATTGATAATTCATCAATTTGTCCATTAAACCCGTAATTTCCGCCCGCGTTTTTGCAGCCTGTAGGTTCACTGCCTATGAATGTGCATCCCGCCCTACCAACAATTGTTCCTGAAGCTGCCATTTCCCCTTTATATTCTCCGTCAACGTATACCCTCACTGCAGACCCATCATAAGTAACAGCAACGTGCGACCATCGTCGCGAGCGAACGTACGCTCCTTCGAACAATAACTTATTTTTCTTTTTCACTCTCAGGTCTGCAAAAACGAACCCATTATTTATTCTTAGTGCATATCCTTTGTTGTCGGTATTTGAAATTACCGTTGGCCCAAAAGTCCCGCCTGATTGTTTTTCTGGTTTTAGATATACGCAAATGGTAAATCGATCCTGACTGGCAGTCAAAGCTCCAGATTGAATACTTATGAATTCGCTTGATTTATTAAATTCGACTGCCTTGCCTGCTCCCTTGGCACTGGTGGAAGTTGACCAAAGTCCAATGGTGATAACTATCATAACCATTTTCGATATTATTTTCATCGATCCATCCCCCAACTGTTTTTTGGAATATTAAATCCACTTTGAGACGCTCATTGTATGGCTAATTTTTATTTTCGTCAATTTAATATAAATTGACTGATTTGTTTCAATATTTTCGATTTTAAGAAGGAGCTAATTCTGTTCTTTTCCATTCAACACATCTGCAATATACTTATCTGAAAATATAATCACAAAACACTGCCCATCAGCAACAACCTGAACCAGCATATTGGACGCATTTTTTGCGCTGACACCAAACGCTATCAAATCACCTCTAGGGTAAAAATTATACCTATCGATATTTTTATTCAACATACCCCACATCGTACCCATATGCATGTCATTACTCAAGAGATCCTGGATCATCCTTCTAATAACATCCTTAAACCAGGGCTTATGCTCCGGCGGTATGGTTCTGTCGTAGTAATATTCTATTCTATCGGGTTTTTCTTCCTTGTTTCGTTTTGACAATCTCCGTTTTCCCTTCGATTTCCACGAAACTGTCTGAAATCCATTTTGCAATAATGTGAAAGAAATTATCCCACAAAATACTCGAATTCTAAATGATATTTTTTATCAACCGTAACCATCTTGTTTGTTATTCTTTAACATGAACTAAAATATTAAGTTACTACTATATTCTGTATTAATTCCTTACCCGTTAACTGATGCTTCCTCTAAACTAAATTTCTTGTAGTTACTTCTATTTTACCGTAGCATTCTTTCTGGTTAACTTGAAAACTACCAACTGCCTCGAATTTATCGACGCTAAAACAAATGAGAGATTCTGAGGATGTTCGTTGCCGACTTATAACTTGAGAGGGTGGTTTCAAAGATGAGACTTGTTATCCTGATGATTTTATTATCCCTTATTTCTTCACCAGGCTTAGCAGCCTGGGAAACAATGTCCATTATAGATAATACATGTCACAGAGATTGGGATAACCTTTGTGGTGAAGGAAATAACGAGAACGGGCTCGAAATTATAAGAGTCGGAACGAGAGAAAAAATCAACAGAACCGCAAGAGGAGTAATCAAATTTGATCTCACAGGATTTAAATTTGATGAAAACAATAGATGCGTTTTACAGCTGTATTTAAGCAGTGAATCAGAATATATGACAAATATTTTCTATGTTTCACAAATAACAGAAGATTGGGATACCGATGAAATGACATGGTGTGAAAGGGTAAATGGGGTTAAATGGTCTGTAGATGGCGTTGCGTTTGATATAAAAAGATCGGTATCACTTGAAATTGCATCTGTCTACGGGAAAAAAGGTTTTGGGGACAGAGAGGGTTGGTACCAGTGGGACGTCACAGAAATTGTAAAAAATTGGATTCTAGCTGGAGAATCTAATTATGGTTTTTGTATCTGGCAGAAACCACAATTTAGTCATGATCGTAACCAGGAACTTGCTTTTATCAGTCGAGAACACTCACAGGGTTCGGTTTATGGCCCTAAATTATTATCCTATAGTGAAGAATTGGACAGCAATAAAATTAAAAATGAGGAGATTGATAAGGAAAGATTAAGGGCATATATTATGTCTTTGCCGCAGGATAAACAGATGAAGATCATTCAGAAGTTTCAGAGCATAAAATCAGAGGATGAGTCAAAGAGGTATGCCTTAGAGCTTATGGCTCAAGCCACTGATGCCGGATTTATCACTGAAAATGCCCGGAAGCCTGTGCAAAAACACCCTCCCAGTTTGTCAATCGATTTAAAGTTCCAGGATCAATCCGCTGATAATATTCTGAGTGCCGAGGAATCAGGAATAATGTCAGTAAAGGTGACAAATATTGGTCTTGGAAATGCGCACAACGTAGAAATCAAGGTCATTCCTGAAAATATAATTCAAGACTTAATATTCAAACCATCCAAACCAATCGATAATATCAATGCCGGCGAAACAGTTGATCTTGTAATAAACCTGGATGCTGGAATCAACATTCCCACTACAACTGTACGAATAATGGTTCAGGCAGTAGAGTCAAAAGGATTTGATTCTGACCCTGTTTACTTGTCTTTTATTACTGAAGCTTTAAAACCACCCTCGCTGGTCGTTTCTGATATTGGGATAGACGATGCAAATTCAAATGGCAAAATAGAAGCGGGAGAAGTGGTAGAAGTTACCATAAGAATATCTAATCTTGGAGCTGGTGCAGCTAAAAATACCTCGGCTTTAATAATCATGGATGGTAAAGATCTTTTTCCTGTCAAACCGTTAAGTTTTGAATTAAACAACTTGAACCCAGGGGAATACAAGGATTTTGTATTCTCTTTTTATACAAACAAACGATACAGCCGCCAGGAAATCCCTTTTATCGTAAAGCTCGATGAACAAAGCGGAAAATTCAGTGCGGAAGAAAAAAGAACACTGGCATTTAATAAAAAAGAGCAAACTACAAGAGAAATAAATATTGCTGCTGCAAGGAAATCAAAGAATGAAACAATAATTGTTCCTCCAGGATTATTGATTGATGTGGATGAGAAGATACCCAACACAAAAATGAATAATCCTCGCGGAATAGCAGTCGTAATCGGAAACAGAAACTACGAAAATGATGTACCTGACGTTGATTATGCAATCAGGGACGCGGAAATAATTAAAGACTATCTTGTAAAAACGATGGGATACAAACCCGGAAATATCATCTTCCGATCAGATGCAACCCTGGCTGATTTTCAATCAATATTCGGAACTGCTGATAATCGAGAGGGCATACTATACGATTTCGTAAAACCTGGCAAATCTGACGTCTTTGTTTATTATTCAGGGCACGGAGCTCCAGATCGTGACTCTGATAATGCATATATATTACCGGTTAATTGTGATCCGAGAGTAGTTAAGTTAAATGCCTATCCATTACACTTGCTTTATTCAAACGTATCCAAGGTGAAAGCAAAATCGGTTATTATAGTAATTGACGCCTGTTTCAGCGGAGAATCGGACGGGGGAATGATCGATGACGGATTGAGCGCGGCAGTTATTCAACTAAAAATGAAGCCAGTTAGCATCAATAACAATATGGTGGTATTTACAAGTACCGATAATCAATATCCAAGCTGCTGGTACCATGACAAAAAACACAGCCTATTCACCTATTTTTTCCTGAAAGCCCTTCAAGGGGATGGTGATAATAACAGAGATGGACAATTGACTGTGGAAGAAATATTCAAATATGTATCGGATGATTCAGAAGGAGTGCCATATTATTCAAGAAGGTTAAAAAGTTTCACGCAAAGACCTTGTTTAATTGGAGAAAACAAATCAAAAATTATCATAGAATATAGGTAAATCGATGATTTCGGTGATTAACTGATTCTGTTAGGGCAAGTTGCATAAAGAAATTCATTTGAGGAAAGGAGAATTTTAAAGTGTGCCGGTTTTTACTAAAGACTCAATAATAGATCCAATATCGAAAAGGAGCAGAAACATGAAAGATCAAATTGATGAAATCATAGAGAAGGGGCTTAGCTATAACCTTGACATGAATGAGATCGGCACCACCTTTTCTCTGATCTTATGGTACGCGATTGCCTGGGCAGACGGTAAGATTCAGGAAGCAGAGGCAGATCTAATCAATGATCTAACTATTGGTGCGGGATTGATGATATCTGACAAAGGTAAAATATTCTTAAATGAAGTTTCGGATTACTTTAAAACTCAAAAACCTACCGACGATTCTCTCAATATGGTTCTCGATATTATCAGCGAAAACGACGAACTCCCCGGGGAAATCAAACTTTTGACTGTGGCAAGTCTTTTTGGAATTGCCAACGCTCACGGAGGCCTTTTTTCAAAGATTTGCAGAGATGAAGATTCAATGCTTAGAAACGTCTGTGAAAAACTGGATGTCGATTACAATGAAGCCAGGAAAATGGGAGAGGAAATTTCATGAAACAATGAATAATTGTCCGGGCGGGATAGAACAACATCATCTCAAGAGAACCATTTTTTTTGTCAGCACTTTCTTCCCGGCTCTTAACTTGTACAGGTAGATCCCGGAACTGATTTCAGCGCCTCTGCTGTTTATCCCATTCCAGAAATATTCCTTACTGCCCTTATCCTGTATCTCACTTACAAGGGTTTTTATCTTCTTTCCAGAGACATCAAATATTTCAAGAGACACCATGCTCTTCTCGGGGAGGTAATATCTTATCTTTGTTTCCGGATTAAAGGGATTTGGATAATTCTGATATAGAACCAATGGAATGGATGGCGTTGCTATCAGGTCGGTTTCAAAGAGGAGGCTCGGAAGACCATCATCGTTTATCTCCACCCTGTATCGATAGCTGCTTCCAGGGTCAATATCTTTGTCATGAATTGTATATGTCAATCCTTCTTTCGTAATTCCGGGGTTTTCCATCACTGAATAAAACTCTGCTGGAGATTTCGCTCGAAAAATTTTGAATTCTTCCTCGCCATACTGTTCTGACAATTTCCATTCTATGATGATCGCCTCTTTATCAAATGATGCGGAATGAGATTGCAGCAAGGCAGAGACAAAGTAGCAATCTACTCCGAGAGCTCCGATCAGGCCGCAATCGGTATACTCGGGATGATTGCCCGGCGCGCATGGGGATTCGGCATGGATTGAATAGACTTTGCCGCCGGGATCGCAGAAGATCGGGTCTGCCGAGATATTACCGCTTATTCCGGTCTGGTCGGTTAAATATCCGCCATAGTTATCCGCTTCATTGTCGTACACGTCGCAGCATTGGACAAGAGGGAGGCTGGTAGAATCCGCCGTGAAAATCGCGCTGCAATTCTCGCCGGTATCAAAATGATTGCCGGCGATGATACATTTTTCAATCACCGGGGAACTGCTGTTTTCGCATAATATTACGGCATGGCCCGAATTTACCATCGTGGTATTTGTTATCGTGTTGCCTGTAATATATGGAGAAGAATTAACACAATGAATACCTGAACAGTCACCACTTGAAAGACTCCCTGATATAATGTTACCGGTTATTAATGGGCTTGAATTTTCACAGTAAATACCCGGGCTGCCTTCCATACTCTCGATATATGAAATTGAATTATTTCCTATTGTAGTGGTTGAATCCAGATCTGTACAATATATGCCTGCAGCGTGATATATCCCGCCGAAATATTTTACTTCATTTCCATGTATATAATGCGAGCCGCCAGTCAGACTTATCCCTCTATTACCTCCACGGGACAGGATGTTGTTTTCAATCGTAGTCGTCGCTCCTATCACCTCGATCCCTGCCCCAGGCGATGGCGGGATATATTCGTATCGATCAGAAACTTCAATATTAATTTTCTCACAATAAGGATGGATTATTTCATTATCGATGATGGAGTAAGACCCATATGTTACGAATATGCCCCATCTTCCCCATTCAGTACTGTTTCCGATTATTTCAACGCAGGAACTGTCGCATTGGATACAGGGTGAATAATCATTACCGGCAAAAGAATTATTCAATATCGTCGAACTGTCGTTAAGGCTCTTTATGCAAATACCCCCATTTTCAGAAGCTCTCAACTCATTTTCGCAGATCATCGCCGAACTGTTTTCACAGTATATGCATGCTTCATATGTATTGTTATGAATACGATTTCCAGTTATTTTAGGTGATGAGGAATCGATCGATATCGTATTCCCCCAAACTGACTCAATAAATAAGCCCTGAACAATCGAAGTGCTGTCTTCGCCACTATGAAAATTGAAGGCGGAAGTCAGAAAACCGAAGACAGTCGTACTGTCCGGGCCGGCTTCTGAGGTCACCACGATCGATTTCCCCTTAAAATCAATATCCATATTCCCTGGATCCGTATAATAGCCGGGAGCGATCAGAACAGTATCGGCGCTGCTGCATGAATCGATTCCAGCCTGGATCGTCGGAGCGTCGCCGCTCCCATCATCTCTGATATGCCATACCCTGGCTGAAAGGCTTGAAGACAGCACGGCAATGGCGATCATAGAACAGATAATTCTTAACATTTCATTTCCCCTGGTAGTCTGCAGAAAACCCGAAGCCGCATAATGCCATTAAGCACTAACTGGCATTGTATCACAAAGTTACAGATTTGTCAACCAGGCCAAAGCTGATTATGCCCCGTCAGTTTCCTCAAACTAATTCTTCTACTTTGTTATTACTACAGTTACTGGTTATTCGTAAGGAATTGAGAAAACTGAAGGGAAGTTTTGATTTAATGCAAAGGAGTGTCGCCCGGGAGATAAATGGTCGGGGTGACTGGATGATCTTTCCCTGTTAATCAAGCATCCTAATGTTTCGTTCAATGCGGAAAAATCAACCTCGTTGAACTTAGGCATGATAGCATCTGGTGGCCCCTTGCTGAGACAGATGTTCAGGGCAGCCTTGCCAGCCATTGCCAGGCCGGTGCGATTAAGAGCTTCTGTCCATCTTTCTTCAGGAGTCTGAACTCGTCACCGTTATTGACAAGCTGCACTGCCGGGATCTTGAGATGCTTCTGAAACCTGACAAGATCGGCGGAAGCCTGCGTATCGGACAGCTTGGTTTCGACCAGCAACATCGGCTTTCTTCCGTCAGCGATAAGGAAATCCACTTCCCGTTTTTCCTTGTCCCGCAAGAAATGCAGCGTAAAATCACCATACCCGATATCGTTCCAGCTGGAGACCGCTCTCAGCAGTTCCATCGCGATCATGTTCTCGAATCTCGAGGCCGGATCGTCGATCAGAGCATAATTAAAAAGATATACCTTCGTCTCCTTCCGGATCGCCCTTACTATTTTAGGGGTCCACGTCGGTATGCTGAACAACATGTAGAAACGCTGAAGAACGCTAATCCAGCTCTTCACTGTGTTGTAGGCGACCTGCAAATCCCGTGAGAGCGAGCTGATGGAGAGCGGGCTTCCCGCCTTGGAAGGAAGCAGTGAATACAGTATCTCGATATCATCTGCCGACCTCATTTCGGTCAGATCCCTAATATCTTCACGGATAAGCGTCCTGGAATACGCGTTCGACCACCGGCGGAAAGTCGTCGCTTTCGCGGCCAGATACGGCTCCGGGAATCCGCTGAACTTCCCGAGCCTGTGCCATAGGGCTTCCAGCTCGTCCGATCCCTTCGTCTCGACGCCGAGAGGATCTCTTATGAATTTTTTAAAAGACGTACTCCTGTCTGCCAGTTCAGCCAGCGTAAGGGGCCACAGATGAAAATGAAGATACCTTCCCGCAAGCGAATCTCCACCTCTCTGGTATATATCCATCCGGCCGCTGCCCATGACAAGGAACAGGAACTCCTCGTGAAAAGTGTCATATGAACCTTTGAGATAGTTTTTCCAATGTCGGTATTTGTGGATCTCATCGAACATGACTATGGGAATCGAATCATCCTTTCTCGGTATTTCCTGAAAGAAATAGGGATTCTCTATAAGCTTCGCCTTATTGGGAGGAGCATCCCAGTTGAAGTAAAGGCTGCTCGTATAGTCATCCGCGATCATCTTGCCCAGTGTCGTCTTTCCCGACTGGCGGGGACCGCTCAGCAGGATCATATGCTTCTCGGCAGACAACTGCCGCCAGATCGACAGGTATAAATCTCTTTTCAACATGGTATCATGTTTGCATGCAACTGAAAATTAGTCAAGACTATTTTTCAACAGGCAGAAAAATTATGTGCCTCGTTGAGTGGCTGTTTTCAAGGCGAAAGGTCAGTGACCCTCTCTCTTTCGAGGTCAATTGTCCGATTAAGTCTTAACTAATCCAAAGTATCTCTCCAGGATGTATCGGATCCATCTTTTTAGCTATAATTATTCTCCTAATGATAATCTACGATCAGAACATTGACCTAGCCCCCATGCTTTATATGTCCATCAGATTGTGCTGTTTTGTATAATTTCCTGGAATGATACTCAAGCCATTTGAAGAAAGAATCAGATTATGAATTATCTGACTAACACCATCCGTTTTGTCTCAGTATAACTGCCTGCCTGGATCCGGTAGAAGTATACACCCGATGCCATTGGAGTTCCATTATCGTTTTGACCCAACCATTGTACAACGTGATGTCCTGCTCCCTTAGATCTATTTAATAGAGTAGATACATGTTTACCATCAACTGAGAACACATCAATTCGTACATGTGCGGGATAAGGCAAGTTGAAATTAATCGTTGTTGATGGATTGAAAGGGTTAGGAACATTCTGTCCTAAAGCAAAGATCAGAGGCGTATTTTCTACATCAACTACTGTCGAGTTTGCGGAGATGCTTTTGGGCGTACTCCAGCCGTTGTCGTTATCCTTAATCCAAGCGAAAAAGCGAAGCATTCCTGGTGGTTGGTCGATAAGAGACCCTGTCCACGACCAACCATCGGCTCCGTTCTCATCATCACCCAGCTTTGTATCCTGTTCTGGGTCGAATATAGAATTCTTGTCAATATCGAAATAGAATTCAGCTAGCACAATCTGGCCATCGGAATCCGTGAGATCGTGAGCAATAAGAGTAAATTCTTGCCCCCCCTCCAAACTGCCATCAGAGATCGAGAGGCTTTCGAATTGAGGGGGAATGTTTTGAATAGTGTTCATCGTTGAAAGTGCAGAACTGCCAACTACACTTCCCTGAGCATTTACGTCAATTGCATAAGCATAATATTGATAATCACCAGCAGACAGATTGGATGTAGGAATCTCAAGAGACCAGCCTCCATCCGCTGATAGATCCTCGCCAAGGAATAAATCGGTGACTTCAGTGACTTGAAGACCCTCAATTTCATTATTCTCGCGCCAGAATTGGACAGCGTTCACTGCAGATGTCCCGGCATTTACATTTGCGGATAATATAAGCATTTCAGGTCTTGTTAGTGGATCGGGTGAATCGCTCACCGTTATCACTACTGGTGGTTCAGGGGGCAATATTGTCACAAGGCCTGGAGACGAAGAGTAACACGGTTCGTGTTCGCCATCAACAATCTCGCCCATTATATAGTAAGCTCCCGGTGATACGCCATCTGTCTCCCAATCATGTGTGCACAGAGATCCATTGGAATCTGTAAGCCCAGAAATGATAGTTGTCCCTCCCCAATACAGATTCACGGTCGCATCATCATCACTGTCATTATCATACCAGGATATAGTTATATCAGTGCCAGCAACAACCTGGATGTCTGCGTCTGGTTGCTGAATCTCTATCCATGGCAAGATATCCATATTGCCATATTGATGTATAAGGACAGGATAGTCTGATGCTGTCGATGGATATATCATCGGGTGACTTGCTTTATATATTAATAATAAATAAGGGGGAAGATTTGACATATAATCAAATACATATGAATGAATTTCGTTAAAATCTACATCGAGATCGCTGTTATCATCTGAATATCCTGCAAGCGCCTTTCGCAAACAATACCCAAATGGGGTTGAGTCCATTCCCAACTCCCAAGTTGTTACCGAAGTAGCTTCATCAGCTTCACTTGAGCTGAGAACGTAGTATGTAATTCGGTGAGCATCGAATGTGTTTAGCCACTCAATCCACCCACCTGAGTTACATACATTTATAGCTAAAATACAGGTTGCTCCGTACGGAAGATTTGTGTCCAAGAAATTATACAACTCAGCACGTGAAAAATAATCGCTATTTTGGAGAAATAATCCACCATAGTCATCACTGCTATCATTGCCATGTCCAGTGTGTTGGAACATCAAAATGTCATCTGCATCCATTCCGGCTGCAGCATTATTTATCGCACCCTCGATAGCAGATTGTGTTGCCATTGGCGGATATACTAAGAACATATTTTCCACAAACCAATGACTAGGTCCAGATTCCAAGATAGTTGCCGCCAAGTTGTCAATATCATCAGTAATTAATTCGAATTGATATGGTCGAGAGTGATTATCTGTTCCTGTGATAACTGCTTTGTATGTTCTTATACCATCACCAACCCCCAGGCAACTAATCCACATATCTTGGCAATCCCATCCGCTATTAATTTCGCACCCGGTGACTTCATAAACATCATCCCAATCATCACGATTACGGACAGAACCTAAAAGTTCATATTTCCCGGGTAGTGCGTTTGCTGGAATAGAGA